>JBFKKL010000007.1:0-11463 GCA_041631255.1 Candidatus Woesearchaeota archaeon
AGCAAAAACTTAACTTGATATAACTCGAAACAACTATCTAAAACAATTATCATTTATTTTCTAAAAATGTCTTTTACTCCTTAAATTTTGTACTTTGAAGACTTCTATCAAAATCAATAAAAAAATAAAAGTTAGTTTGAAAAGTTGCTTAAATTAAGAAAAATTCTCTAAAACATTTATAGTCCTAGAAATAATTAACTAGTCCCGCCCGGATTCGAACCGGGGTCCTAGCATCCAAAGTGCTAGATGATAGTCCACTACACTACGGGACTGTAGAATTTATTAGTGGAATAAATAAAACTAAAGAGATTTGGTTTTTAAATCTTATTATTAGTTTTCAATAGGAGTTCTTGTAATTGTAGGATTGAAATCAGTAATTTCACTAATGTCTACATATTCAAGTCCAATTCCACTTATTTCCTCTCTTTGAGATGTTCCAGGAATTCTACACTCAACATCTATTGTTGATTGAGAAGTTATAGTTTCTTTCTCACTTGCTTCAAAAATGTATGAATTTGGTATTTGGTCAATTGTTCTAACTCCGATTGAAAAAATATCTGCAAAAAAGTCAAATATTCTTGGTATCATACCGGTGTTTATGTCGTAAGTACAATATACGTTGTTCTTTTTATTTGTCTCAATTACCACAACATACTCTTGAATGTCTGAACGAAGATATATATTATTATCTTCTGCTAAATCAAATCTTAGCCTTCCATCTTGGAGAGTAGTTGTACTTTCTAACCTAACATTTGAAATTTCAATATTTGAATTTTTGTCAATATTAAATTCATATTTCTTTTCAGGACCTAAAGTTCCAAAGTTATCTTTACAAATAAGAGTTGCTTCATAAGCCCCATTTTCCAAAGTTGTGAAATCCAAATCAATTTCTTTGAATCTTGAGTAAGAATTGATATCTATCACCTTATCATTTCCTTCAAGAGTTAAAGTACATTCATCAATATCAAATGGACCAACATTTACAATTTCGGCTTGAAATAAGTATGGCCCTTCATTAATATTGAATCCTTTTTCAACTAATAAAACATAATCTGGAAGGGAGTTTTGATAGAAAATATAAAATGAGTTCTGGTCACTATATACTCCGTCTTGAGACTCACAGATTATTCTGATTTGTACATCTTTCCCTTTATCTTCTTCTAAATCAAAACCGACAATTGAACTTAAATCAAATTCAAAATTAAAACCGTCATCAGTTTGAGCATCAAATTCTTCACTAATTGAAATTCCGTTCTCAAATACTCTTACTTCACAAATGTTTGTAGCTTTAGTAGTTTTAAAACTAATTATTGGCGCATTTTCTTTAGTATTCCAACCTATTCCGTCTGTTCTTGCAATAATTCCTTCTGAAGGGCCACTAGTTGGAACAATTCCATAATTTGTTAAAGTAAATGTTTTATTATATACACCCATATTTCCTCTCTCGTCTTCTGCAGTAACTAGGATTTTGTATTGCCCTTCTTCAAAGTCATAAAAATTTAATACCACATTTAAGTTATTTTCATTACTCAAAATTGAATCTGTAACGCTTACAAATTCTGCAACTGAATCTAAAACGCCCTCTTCACTATTATAAAACTCTTCTTGGTTTACATAAACTTCAACTAACTCTAAAGGCGAGCTATCCGATACTGTAAGGTCCACACTAAAATCTTCTGATAAAATTAAATTATCCCTGGAAGGATCAATTTCCATAATAATTGTTGATAAAGCGTTATCTACTAAAAGTGTTCCAGTAATACTTGATTCAAATACACCTGCACTATCATATGTCCTAAGTAATACTTGATGTTGCCCATCCTCCATATTTTCAAGATTTATGAAAGATAAACTTCCAATCTCTACTTCATAAGAACTAATCCCTTGAATTGTGTCTTTAAATGAACTAGTATCAAATGAAACAAGTACATTCTGAGATAAATCTGTAATCTCAAATTTAGCACCATTTGCATATTTCTTTGTACTTAAAAATTTAGGATATGCTTTAGAGTTTTTATCATAATTAAATTCTAATTCTATTAAATCTCTTTGAGTGTAAGTTATTGGGAAATTAAAAGTTCTTTCTGCAGACCTTTGTCCCAAAACATCTTCACAATAACCAGTTATAGTCAGACTAGTTGTAACGTCTTCTTTTGTAGTTAGAGCAGTATCTATTTTACTAAATAAACTATCAGTTCTTAAACATACCCCTGAACTTCTTGTTTTATTTAATAGTAAATGAGCACCTGTTTTCAATATTAAATCTGATGGAGTAAGTGAACTATAATTATATATAATATCACTACAATCATAATCAGTTCCTACATTAGTTATTGCATAATGGCACGTGTATGAAACTTCATTAGTATCTGCTAAATTAAAGAAAACTTTCTTCTCCAAATCAGAGAAGATAATATTTGCTTTATTAGGATAATATTTTTGTTGCTGCGAATCTACACTAATTGATTCTAATATTGGCTTTTGTGAATCATATCTTAAAGTGAAAGACTTTTCTTCAACTAATCCCAAATTTGAAATGCAAGTTATCTCAATACCTATTTCTTGTTTAGTTTCTAAATTCAATGTGTTTGGAACAAGAGTTATAAATTCTTCATCAAATGTTATCGGGAATGTGTTTCCATTGTCAAAATCATTCATTGTTCCTGAACAACTTGAGATGTTGCTTGAGAAAAACTCTGGCCTAAATTTAAGTTTAATTTCAGGATAAGATTGATTTGTGTAATATGTTAAATCATTAAATTTACCAACACCATTCCCAGATAAATCAAATGAAAATTTCTCATAAGTAATATTTTTAATTAATGAAACTGAATTATTATATTTATCTTTAACATCAACTCTAAATTCATAGTAATTATTCAATTGAGCTCCTTTAAATAATAAGTCTAAATCAATTTGCTTACTTGAAATAAAAGAAGAAGTTAAATTTATTGATTTGAAACGCTTAATTTCTGAATCATCTAAAATTGTTGAATTTGATAAATCGTAAATTTTTACAAAATTAACTCCATCATCAACAAAAACCTTTAATTCTGTAATCTCACTTATTTCTTCAGAAACTCCAACTTGACCAATGAAATTTGGTAAATAAACTATGCCATTTTCTTCATTTATTATATTAAATAATACAACTGGTTTTATAGTATCAAGAAATAGAGTTGTTTCAACTTCTCCCGAAATCCCATTTGATGCTATCATAGTTAATTTATTTTCTCCTTGAAAAAGTTTTTTTGAATTAAGTAGTGGAGTTATATTAATTGCGTTTGCACCGTTTGGGAAATATGAATGTAATCCTGAAAAGTCCACTTCATGAATTAATGAATTTGAATTAACTGAAAACAATGGAGTTCCTGACTCTTCTCCCAAGAGGTAAAAATCAAAAGTTCCAGAGGAAATTGGTTTAATTGTTCTAATTACTGGAAGTATCAACTCAGGTTTTTTATATCTAAAATTTGCATCAACTAATTGATCTTCATAAGACAAATTAACTTCTACTACATATGTGTCGCTAAATCCTGCTCCGTCTAAACAAGTAGCTTCTACCAATATCTGTGTTTGAGATCCCCTATGTTTTTCTTCACTTCTGAATCTTGAACTTCTTGAACATGAATATATAGTACTCTGAGTATTCTCTCCTTTCAGTAAGTTGAACTCGCTCGATAAATGGTTTAAGCCAGGAGTTGTAAATATATTACTCATAGGATTTGTCTGAGGAGTTATTGGATTATCATCTGTAGTAATAGGGCAATTTGAATAACCATCTGGAGCAGTAAATGTGTATGTACAAGTATATAACTTTTCATTTGTATTATTAAATTCAAAAATAAGCCTATCGTAAACATCTGGATAATTAGGTACAAATGCAGATTGAGCTTTTTGGAAGAATTTCTTATTTCCTTTTTCCAATGAAATTTTTGAAATCTCTAAAGGAGTTACATCATAAATTAATTGATAAGTTTTTTTATTGTGACTTGGCGTCTTACCAAATACATCTTTACAGTCAAATGACAGCTCTAAATTTGTATCATTCCTTAAATCAAATTCTTCACCAAATTCATTTAATTTAAAACTTAGAGAATCCGAAAGGGAAAAATATGAACTTGGAATTGTTATGTCTTCTTCTGAGGCTCCACTGTGCAGAGTTACTGAACAATTGTATTTTCTATATTCAGGAGTATTGAAATTTAGAGAAACTTGAGGGTTTGAGTTTGTGAAAAATACCATCCCCAATTCATGAGAATATCCACCTATGTCTCCCCCTACATTAAATGTTATTTCAGGATTTGAATAATCGTAGAAAATTGAAGCTTCTTGAGTTACACTATTATTCGCTTTATCAAAAAAGGTGAATAAGTATGGATATTCTTCTAAATCTCCCCTACCTGGAACTTCAACTCCTTCACCCGAGATAATAGTTGGAATTTCAAAATCACTCCCCTTAATTGAAACACTTGCTACAGTATTAGTTTCATTTCCAACATTGAATTTGATATAGTTTGAATAACCAGGTTTAGTTTCAAAAGAGCTGTAATCAGAATAAACTGGTGTTGAAGATGTTGCATAATACCTATTTGATATCCACCCAATTGTTCCATCTATGTCAAGATCAAATGTTTGTTTTCCATAAAATAATTCTTTTGGACTTTCTCTGCTCGAAGTTATGTAAAACTCATAGCTTTCACCAACTTTCCTAGTAAATGTGCCAGAAGATTTTTTGATTGTGAAATTTAAAACTTGAGGATTATCTGAATCATAAGCTAACTGGGGTTTTTCAGGATCATAGAAGAAAAGAAGGTCTTGAGATTTTTTATTCCCATACCCATCAACACATTCAAAAGTTACATTTTGTTTTCCTAAAACTTCTCCATTAAAATTAAATGTTCCTGAAATTTTAGTAAAATATTTAGCAGATTCATCAATACTTTCGATTGACTCATAATCTGGATATTCTCTTTCTTCAGAATCAAGATTTGCTGCAATCTCATTTGCAATGTCTGAGATTTTGATTAATCTTTCTCCATCAATCACATATCCTGCAGTAATATCACTTTCACTACTTGGAATATTTTTTTGTAAATCAAGAGTAGTTTGAATTATTCCTTCACCACTTAACGTACAACTGTTTAAATCGTCCTTAGAAGCAGCTAATAATTCTTCCCCTCCATTTAAGAATCCAGCTTCTAAATTATATCTTTGAAACCTTGGACTAGGTTTAAGAAACACATAGTCCGTATTAAAGTCTGCTGTGAAAATAACACCCCTTAATGTTTCTTGATTAAATATATCACTACAAATAACTTCCATTACAAAATCTTCCCCTAGAAGTTTATCTTCATCAACCAAACTCTCATTTAAAATAAAATTGTATGTGTACCTACCTTCATCAACCATAATAAAATTTGAAAGATTAAAATTGTCTTCCTCAATTAAAGCCCCTCCTTTAAATAATGAATATGAGCAAGACTTAATACTAGAAGAATCTGAAATTTCAAATACTATTGATTCATTTTTCTTAAGAATATCTTTTAGTTGAAAACCTCCTGCTCTTAATGGGCCATTAGTGAACTCCATTAACTCCGGACTATTTATCCAAATTTCAGGACCTGCTAAATCTAAATCCATGATGAATTCTTTTGAGTATCCTATATTTCCAGAAGAATCTAGGACATTAATACTTATATTGTAAACTCCATCTCCTTGTGTGAATGACTCTTCTCCAAATATGGCTTCTAAACTAGCCCTATTTTCTTTAAATGTGGAACCAACTTTTTGAGCCGAGTATTCTCCTGAAGTTATTGAACTTTCTTTAGTAACTTTAAAATCGAAAAAGACTTCTGGTTGCCAATTCACAAAAGTTTCACAAGAATAATCAGGAATGATTTCTACAAATTCGTAATTTACAGTAACTCCTCCAACTCTTTGACCTGTAACAAATTCATTTAATGAATTGTCATTTGAAATAGGAGGCAATACGGTACCATTAGAATCTCTTGCAACTAAAGAAAAATGTCCGTATGGTGGAAGTACATCACATGCTTTTGCAAAATCAGATATTCCACCTTCACTATCAAATCTGTAATTTCTCAACTCACTAATTTCGTTCTCAAGATCAGAATCAACTTCTCCTTCACTGTCCAATATTTCTAGAGATTTCCTATAATTTGAGGAAAGAATTACTCCTTCTTTAACATCTGGCAAATTATCATTATTTGAATCTTTAAAACAACCAACTGCTTCATCCCATTTACAAATACTAGATCCTATGTTAGTGTGATATGGGCCATATTCTGCATTTAAAAAATTATTTTGGGACGTACATTGATTTTCATTAATATATAACTCACAAAATATTTGTGATGATGCTAAAGCTTGAGATTTCCAAGGACCTTCTTTCATGTAAGTATTGGCTGCCTTTCCATAATAGAACTCAAAAAAATTTGGATCTGAAGGAGTTTCTGTTTCAAGATAGTAACTTTGATTTGGACCTTCAACCATGTAGCTACACTGCCCCAAAATAGATGCTTTTTTTTTAGTACATAAATTCAAATTAAATGGGTCGTAACAAGTTTGACATAATGAAGATTTTGGAGATATCAATTCAAAAGGATTTATAATTGCATTTTCTCTTGAAGGACTATTTATATCAGTTGGAGTAAATAAAGTAATTGAATCTAATATTACTGAACCTGTGCCCTCAATTGATAGAGTTAACTTTGCACCACCTAAAGAGTCTTCAGGAGTTTTAAGAAAAACTGAAGAAGTTGTTTGAAACTGATTATAATCTGAAGAACTTAATGATAATGCAGGAACTGATTCTACTACTCCGCCCCCATAGTCAACTTCAAATTTGATCTTAGGAGATCCTTCAAGAACAAATGCTTTTACAGCAAGCTCAAATACATAATTTGGAATTGAAATAAAACTTATATTTTGACTAATACTCTGACCTACATCTAATTTAATTGCATTATCTCCCTGATACACTATTGAATTCTCAATAGTTAAATCACCAGTCCACTTATTATTAAATGGAATATCTTCAAAACTAGGATTCTTCAAAACATTTCCTCTTCTTGAATAATAGAAAGGAGATTTGTGAGAAAACATCTCACTTATTAAATTTAAATCTGAAATCTCATATATCGGAGATAAACCTGGAACAAAAGATGGAGCAGTGGAGGAGAGTTCTTCAATATCAACACTATAACTTGAAGCTCTACAAATTCCTTTATGAGAAGAAAACTCAATTTCTCCTTCTGTGAATTCTTCACTATCTATCCAAGTACAACCTTTCGATAAATCAGGAGATTGTGAAACATATTGTTTTTGATCATTTGATAATTCAGACCCTTCTGAACCTATATAAGCGACATTTCCTTCGCAATTTTCCCTTGTTTTATAATCATCACAAGTATTAATCTCTCTTTTTGAAATACAAGAATTAACTTCAAAATCATTAAAAACTGGTATATATTCAGAACCACCTGTTGCCAGACTTGAGAGAGGATTTAGAGGGTTGTTTGAGACTGTGCTTGCTAAGTGAGGATTATAAATACAAACAGTAAGATCACCTGAATTTCTTGCAGTATGTGATTCACAAAGAGACTTAGTTAAAAAAATTCCGCCGAAACCTCCAAGATCTCCACATTGTTCATACGAAGAAAATTCCCCATTTTCAATTCCCGTACTAATTGCAGTATCTAAATCGTCATACTGATTTAAAACTTCCCTATCTTCCAATTGACTTTCCCCATATCCTGATTGCCTAATCGGAATTTCGTTTACAACATTATTATTATCACTAGGGTCAGGAGCAGTATGTGAAATTCCTGTAGGTTCATCGCCACACAAAAGAAGCTCTGCTTCATCGTAATTTCCCCAGTTTTCAAAACTGATACAATATTGACTTTTTTTATTCTCAACTTGAGAAATTAAATCTAAACCAGAATTATCTTGCGCAGTATTTAAATCTACAAGTGCCATCAATCCATCTTCATTCAAACTAGGCAAAGCTTTCGAACACATTTCCTCGTTTTGCGACCCATATATACAAATTTGCCTGTATTGATTTTCACAAGTTCCTCCAGATATAAGATCACCTAAATAAATATTGCCATCACAATTAGGGTCAAAACCTGGATATATTGAATCTAGTGTCCCAGGGGCCGCATATGGATTGTAACAACAAACTTGAGCTGCCGATACTGAAGAAATAGAGAGAATTAATACAAGAAAAAATAGAAATAGATTTCTCTTAATAATCATAGCTTGAAGACTCTAAAAATGCTATATAAAATTTACAATAAACTAATAAGTAAGTACAATAAGATTAATTTTCCGAATCCTCAGTAGAATCAACATCAGATTCAGATTCAGTAGATCCCATAATTTTATGATAGATTTCTTGAACTTTTTTTCTATCTTTTAAGTTCTGATGCATATTTCTGAGCCTTTTCTTTCGCTCCCTATACTCTTTTTCGTAATCTGGATCTCCCATTCTTTAGATTTGTGAGCTTCTTGTTTTTAATAGAATTTATCTTCATCAACTCCAAGAAACTTGCTTGTATACACTTACAGTAACAAATCAATATTTATAAATGTTGCGTTACTTTTGGTCTAGACAGCAAGAAAATCTTCAATTATAAGAAATAAGTGTCGACTCAAAGATACGGAAAATCTTCGATTTTCGGACAACCTGAACTTTGTTCAGATAGCTTGAACTCTGCTCGTTCAAGTCTTTTATTGAAAAAGTGTCGACTCCGAGACTTGAACTCGGGACCTCCAGATTATGAGTCTGGCACTCTAACCAGCTGAGCTAAGTCGACTTAACATATAAAACAACCCCAAATCTGTTTATAAGTTTTTACTTGAAATATTTACTCCTGCTAAATGAGGAAAAACGCAAGTGTTATAAATGATAAGATTATTCATTTTAGTTACATGTACAAAAGAGCACGAAGAATGCAGTTCTTGCACCACCATAGTGACGGAATTAAGAAAAACTTCAATTCAGTTGAGCATTCTAATCATGTTATGAAAGTAGCATTAGAAAGACTTCTAAAAAAAATTTCTCCAGAAGAAAAAAAAGAACAAGGAAATTATTTTGGACCTTATGTTCTTATGAATAAATCTTCAGAAGAAACAATTGAAGTTCATAGAAGAGTTTCTTTAAAAAAATCAAAAAGAAGCCAATCATTTGTTAAGTGGCTCTTTAACAATAATGAATTATAAAAAATGAAAACGTCAAAACTTATAGCATTACAAATCATACTTATGATAATTACACTTGGTACATTTATGATGTACTTTGCATGGGGAATTCCTGGAATTAGTAGAGAATGGCTTAAAATCATGGCAATGCCAACTCTCACGTTTTTAGCTCTTTTTTTAATTAGTATTTTTGTTACATTATCTTATATAGTTCCAAGAGTTCTTTACAAGAAAAACTTTCTGAGAGTCTCGTTAATCTTTACTGTGATTCTTTTTTTATCAAGTCTTGGAAGAAGAATTTACGAAATTATGTCTCCAAACTGGAACTTTTGCGCCTGGTGTTTAATTGTTACAATTTTATACCTAGTAATCTTTTTCATCCAAATTAGTATGTTAAAAGATATTTACAAACTTGTTGAAAAGATTTTTTCAAAAGAGTAAAGTTATAAAATACTCTTTATACTATTTTTTAATGAGATATCAAGATAAAAGAAAAAAGGAACATTTTTACTCTGAAGCAAAAAAAATTAACGTTAGAGCTAGAAGTTATTTTAAACTTGAAGACCTTGATAAAAAGTTCAATTTATTCAAAGAAGGACAGAGAATTCTTGATTTAGGTTGTGCTCCGGGAGCTTGGATCGAGTATATAGATTCTGTTTTGAAAAATAAACAAATTGTTGGAGTTGACATTCTACAATTGAAAAATTTACACGATTTCTCAAAAGATGTTAAAATAATTGAAGATACATTTGAAAATCTGGAAGAATATGAAAATGAACCATTTGATATTATGTTAAGTGATATGGCACCAGAGTTCTCAGGAAATTCTACATTTGATAGAGGGCGTGTTCATAAAATGAATTATCAAACTTTAGAAATGAGTAAAAAATTTTTGAAAAAAGATGGAAATTTAGTTTTCAAAACATTTGAAGGAGAAGATTTAAAACATGTTCAAAATAAGGCGAAAGAACTATTTGGTACAATTAAGTTCTTTAAACCTAAGACTTCTCAAAAGAGTTCAGCAGAAGTATTTTGTGTTTGCTTTAGAAAGAAATAATTAATTAAGAAGTAAAATTAAATTTTGAGCTTCTGGCTCTGTGTAAATAGTGACAAACATATTGTCCATACCATCCTTAGTCCAATTGTACTTAACTCCTTCCGGAAGTAAATAATAATTTAAATCTCCTCCAGTTCTTGAGTAAACACTTTGTAAAACTAAGTACCTGTCAATAAAAGTTACATTAAATTCATCTACTCTATTTCTGTTTATCGTGAAAGTCCTAGAATAACCTTTCTCAACTTGTGTTGCAAGTTCAAATTCACTAATTACACTTTGTGCAAAATCATCTCTTTGTTTTTTAATTTCATTATCTTTAAGATCTACAGAAAATAAACCTAAAACTGACATAATAAGACCTATTAATACAAAACCAAATGTCAAAATGACAATAAATTCTATTGAAACTTGAGCATTATTCTTGCGAAACATATTTACTGATTTCTCCAGACCTAATTAAATATTCAAGATTGTCAGCTCCACCTATAAATTGGCCATCTATGAAAATCTGTGGAACTGTTAGGTGTCCTGTTTTTTGTTTTAGTTTATCGAATTCAATTTGATTTTCAACATTATGTTCCTCAAATTTTAATCCAATAGCTTCAATAAGCATTTTAGCTTTTTTGCAGTAAGGACAATAATCTTTTGAATATATCTCAACTTTTACCATAGGAAATTTTTGAAATCAAATTTTAAATACCTATTGTTTAACTCCTAAGTTTATTTTTACCATAATCTTCTTTATAAGTTATAACAAAAAGCTTGAATAAAGAGAATAAAAGAGGTCCCAAAATAATTCCTATCATACCAAATGCACTTAAACCCATAAAAATCCCCAAGAAAGTTTCAAGAGGGTGAATATCTGCAAATTTATTTACTAATTTTGGTCTTATAATATTATCAATTTGACTAACAACAACTGCACCCCATAACAAAACAAAAATTCCTGCCCCAATACTTCCTTCAAGAATAAGCAAAAGACCTGCGGGGAGCCAGATTAAAAATGCCCCTATAACTGGAATAAGAGACAAAATTATCATTATAATACCCCAAAAAATAGCTCCATCAATTCCTGCTACAAAGAATGAGAACATACCTAAAAGTCCTTGAATTATCGCAGTTAAAAGTTGACCTTTTAAAAGTGCTTTAGTAACTTTCCCACTTTCATTAAGAAG
>JBFKKL010000008.1:0-11148 GCA_041631255.1 Candidatus Woesearchaeota archaeon
ATTTATATAAAGATTAGAAGAAGAAGAGTTCCAAACTAACCCTACATGATACCAACCTTGGTTTAAAGGAGTTGAACCTAAATCATAATCCATCTGAACTCCTCCATTGTTAATACTTGATCTAAAAACAAATTCATCTGCCCCTAGAAGAGGATTATTGTAATAAAATTCAACTCCATATGCGTCTTGTCCACCACCATTTTCTTTCGAAATAAGTGAAAAAGTACTTCCACTTGCAGGAATTGCATCAAATTCAACCCAAAAAAAAACACTGCCACTAGTTGTTAAGTCAAGTTCAGAGCCATAAGGTATTACTACTCTATCACCTGTACCATCCAAAGCCAAATATTTACCCCTAATTACACCATAAGTTAACTCAGACTTAAAAGCATTCGCCTCAAATGTACCATTTTTACCATAAGAAGAAATATCAATTATTAATGAAGAGTTTTCATCCTCAAAAGAAAGCCACAGTACATTATCCTGGTCCAAATCAGTAAAAACTGAATAATCTCCATATTCATTTCCCACTGTTGCATTAACAAAAAACCAATTATTAGACGTATTTGCATATTGAAGTGGTGTTGGAGAGGTGAAAATAATTTTAAGATCCTCATTATTTTGCTGCAATGTAGAGACATTAAAAAGAATTCCTAACTGATCATCATATGGAAGATATAAAGAAACATTTAATCTATCATTTGGCCTAACAACTGGAAGCAATATTGAAACTTCTCCTAAAGCGGCAACTTTGTCCCAATTAGTTACTTCATAAGGGATTTCCCTAAATAAAGGTTTATCTTCATATAATTTTTGAATCTCTGCAGAGGTCAAATAAATGGACATTAGCCTAATATCATCTAGTGTCCCATTATAAAAATTAATTCCTCCCTCACTCCCAATATAATTGTCACTTGCAAAAGTATCAATTGGACCTCCAAGAGTTTCAAAATTACTGTCTTCAACTCCATCAATGTACAAAACAAGATGGGTTAAATTGTAAATGGCTGTAATTAAGTGCCAATCCGAATCAAGTTGAGTATTAGAAATTAGCTCATAATTTATTCCATCAACTCTTAGGGCAAAACTTATTTTATCATCATCAACACCTCCATCATTAATAATACTTAAAGAATTTGAACTTCCCCCATTAACAAACAAATATTGAGTACTGTCTCCAGAACCATTCCACTTTACCCAGGCTGAAAGAGACATCTGATTTTTAATTTCTAAACTCTGACTAGATAAAATTCTAATTTCGTCATCTATTCCATCAAAATTCAAAGCATCAAAAAATAAACCTCTCTCAATTGAAGGGTCAGAGGTTTCAACTCCACTAGACAAGCCCAAAGTAGCATTCAAATCATATCTCGAATAATCTTTTATATACTGAGAGTAAATATCAAAAGTTAAATCTAATACATTATACTGTTCAGAAATATCCATAACAAATTTAAGAGCATCTGGTTCATTTATTGCAAAATCAAATGAAGATTCATTAAAATCTAATTCTACCAGATAGTTTTCAATTTCAGTAATTTCCGAATGATTAATTGATAAAATCATCCTTTTTTCATAATCACTATCCCACCAATTCCTATCTATAGTCAAGATTTTAAAGCTCTTATGGTTACCCTCGCAAGATTCAACTTCAACCAAAATATCATCTCCTAAATTAATAGAAGGAGAATGAATGTCAAGTAAAGCTACTTCATTTTGATCTACTATCGAATAAACACTCCTAGGATTTGAAAAGTAGTAATTAAAATCATCTTTTAAAATAAATTTATTATTCACAAATACTTCAAAACAATTTTCATCTTCCTGAATAATCTTCAAATCCTTTTTACCAGTATTTTCTAAAAAAAATTTCAACCTACCACTTAAATAATAAGGATTAACCAAATCAAAAGAACTCTTCTGTTCAGCAACAATCTGCGAAGTAGTTTGCAAGGTATCTAACTGGTTCATAACTGAACTTGAAGTCTCTGAAACCGTATAATAAATAGTTCCTGAAATCAAAACTGACGCAAATAAAAAAGAAACTATAATATTAAACCCGCTCATTTTTTACTTTATGTATTGAATGAGTCAGAATCACCATCTCCACCATACCCACTAACCATTTTCACATCATGAGTTCCAGAATTTAAAGTCTTATTCGTTATAAATACAGCAGTTTGTTGTATGTTAAGTAATTTAAGCTCCAAAGATAAATTTCCTGCAGAATAAACTTCAAAATTTTCTTGATATTCATCATCAACAAAATAATCAAAATCTTCAGTATAAAGTTTAGTTTCCCCTATATTTTTAACGTACACATAAACCCTATCGCTCGTATCATTATAGTATACATTAGTTATAGAAATAACAGTCTTAAGTTGATTATTCAAAACATCTCTTTGAACACTCATAGACTGTTTAGTATCAGCGATATAAGCTTGAAAAGCAAGAACAAGCCCGGTTGTAACACTAATAACTGCAATAAACATAATCAAAGTACTTGCTGCATCCCCAAAACCCTTTTTAGAAGTAATCATAATTCAAAAGCAATGAAATTATTGTTTAATAATTTGTAACACCGCTTTAGTTAATTTTTCATCCAAACTCTTTTCATTTAATTTACTAATAAAGTAAAGAGAAACAATATGATCTTTAACTGAAAGTGTAGTTCCTTCTTCAACATTAGCATTATCTTTCATACCCCTTAAATATTTATCCAAATCAAAATAAACCTCAGGAGTTGTCCACCTTAGAACCTCAGTGTAGTACCTAAGTGAATTTCTAGTCTCTTCAATCCCTACTCTTTTAATTAAATATTCAAGCCAACTTAAGATAATTACTAAAGAATTTGTATTATTCTTCAATCTAGTTAATGGAACAGCATCTCCTGCCGCTTCCTCAATATTTAAAGTGTCAAGTTCAAGAAGAGAATCTTCCAAAGCATCAAAACTTTGTTGTTTCACAGAAGATTTCCCGTCAATCTCATGAAGTGCTTTTGAAATATCTATTTTTCCTTCATGGTTGTGTCCTTCCTCAGATTTTGAGTCTCCCCCACTACCAAGAACTATTTCCTTAACGGGTTTCTTTTCTTGTAATGAGTCTTTGTCAATAAAAGGATTGTACTCATTATTAATTAATTCATAAAGCGAAAGAAATTTGGACATATTTGAATCAATATCTTGAACTTTCTCATCCATCATTTTTTTATTGCTCTCCAAGGTGTCAACTCTGTGCCCAATTTCACTAACACTATTTTCTAAATTTTTAACATCAGTTACAAGACCAGAAATTCTCTCATTACTCTCTTTAAGTTCCTTATGTATCTTTGAAAGAACTTCAGAAAAAGATTTCTTTCCCCCGGAAGATTGAGAATGAACTGGAACTGATTCTTCCCTTTTATCTCCAGTTTGCGGAACTTCTTCTTTTACTGGAGAATTATCTGTTTTTCTATCTTCAGCATTAGGAGTTGGAGTAGACTGGCCATCAGGAATCTTTGGCCCTTGATCTGGTGTTGGACCCACATCTGCACCTGTTTTAACAGATGAACCTACTTGCGCTGTTCGAGGCACTTTAGTTTTTTTCTTACCTCCAAGCAAAAAATCAATTAATCCTAATACCATTTTATTATAAACTCAATGCTAACTGACTCGAAATTTAGTTTAAAACAATTTGTCACCATTGGGCAAAGAAGAATCTCTATGGTGTGTGCTTGTCAGATGTTTATCTATCAATTCATAATGGGAAAGAATAAGTTGAATTTCACATGCCATAGCACCAATAAAAAATGAAATCATAACTAAAAGAACACTTCCTGAAACCATAGCCTTCCCAACCCCCGTGCAAATCAAAAGAAATATTAAAGTGAAGTCAACAACTTTAGAAAACTTCCTTGAAAACTTATCTTTAAGAAGAATGTGCAAATAAAAAACAAGCAAGACAAAAACTACATATGAAATATATGGTGCAAAACCAAACCATTTATTAAAAAACAAAGAAAGAATTAATGTGAAAAAAAATGAAAATAAACTCCCCCACAAAAACGTAATTATTAATTTAGTATCTCTCAAAAAAAAAGCACTAATTACAAATGCTTCAAATGACACAATGAAAAAGAGTTTTGATGTGAAAAATGAAAAAGATTCAAATAAAGGCAGTGAAGCAACAGATAAAAGAACTTGAGTTAAGTGGTAATCATACCCTTTTAGATAAAATATTATCATTAAAAGCAAAAAGAAAAAATAAAGAATAACAAATAACGTATTATGAAGTGCATAAGTTCTTAGAAAATCATAATTTCCAGTATAAAATTTCTTCAAATATCTATAAATCATATACATACTTCCAAAATATAAAATTATGAAAATAAAAAATGACATAACAAATGTAAAAGTATCAACAAAAATTGATCCTAGATAATATCCTGGAACTAAGGATATAGCTGTCCAAAAAAAACAACTTAAAACCGCAAAGAAAAAGAAAAGAAAGAAATTCATTTTAGAAAGTCCTGCGAAAAAAGGAGTAAACGCTCTTGTAAAATAAAACTGTCTCCCCATGAAAACTGACCAAATTCCAAATTTTTTGAAAAATTTACAACATGATTTATATAAAAAGGAAGTCTCATCTAGTCCAAATTTATGCATATTTTTGACTCCAAGTCTTCTCCCCATATAGTATCCAAAACAATCTCCCGCCAAAGACCCTAAGAAAATAATCATGAAAATTAGTGGAAGAGGATAAAGGCCAGTTGCTGCAATAAAAACACCCAAACTTAAAACCAGAAATTGCCCTGGAATAAATGTTCCTAAGATTGGATTTCCTTCAAGAAACATAATAAAAAACAAAAGAGGAAGCCCTCCAAAACCCAAAAGAGCAATCAAAGTCTCATACATATTCCTAAACTCAAATCGCAAATACTTATAAATATTTTTCTCTATAGTTTATGAATGACTTTAAATAAAAACAGCTTTTACATAAAAGAAAATCTAATTTTCTCAAATAAAGAAGTTGAAATAGAAATACCTGACAAAATACAAATTCATTTTCCAATAAAGGTAGTTGATGTCTTTAAAACAAATAAAGAAATAATTCACAACCTTAAAAAAACAAATAGGAAAAAATTAACACTTTATGGAGAAATAAAAGAAGAAAAAACCATTCAAAATATTGAAAAAAGGTTCAAAGAAGATAAATTAAGCTTTGAAAAACCAAAAAATGATAACTATGAATTTATTGAAGTAACTTCGCAAATAGAGATAATAACTCAAATTTTAGCTTCTCTAAATACTCAAGACATAGAAAACACAAAAAACCAATTAAGAGAATATTCTTTAAGAGTTAAAGCAATTGAAGAAAAAGAAAACAAACTAATTGATGAAAAAATTGAAGCAAGAGAAGAAATTCTTGAAGAGGTTAGAAAAAAAATAGATGAATTTAATGATGAAAAAATTTTACCAATAAAAAATAAGATTGCCAAACTTGAAACTAAAATAAAAACTCTTGAAAATGAAGTTCTTGCTGACAATTCAAAAGAAAAAAATTTCAAATTAGAAAAAATTAATCTCAAAAAAGAAAAGCTTGAAAAAAAACTTTTAGAAGAAAAAGAAAATATTGAAGAAATTCATTTCAAAATAACCCACATAAAAACTAAAATTTCATTCCTTCAAGAGGAAAAAAAAAGAGGTAAAAAAAGAATTGTAAGGCCCTTTCTTTTCACAATAACTCTTGGTTTAATCTATTGGACGCCACTATCACTAATCCAAAATAGAATATATTCTCTTGACAGATTACTCCACAAAAACAAAGAAAAACATCTGATAAAAGAACAAAAAATTAAAAGAATCGAAAAAGGTTTAGAAAAATTAAAAAAAGATGAAAGTGAAATTCTCAAAAAACTTTCAAAACAAGAACAAAAAGAACATGAACAAAAAGAAAATATTGAGAATGAAATCAAGAACTTAGAAAAAGACCTAAAAGAAAACAATAAAATACTAGATAAAGAAAATAAAGAGATTGAAAAAATAAAAGATAAAGAAAATAAAGAGAAAAATATACTTGAGAATCTAATAGAGCAAAAAGAAGAAATTTTAGAATCTTCTTGTCATAAAATTGAAGAAACACTTGAAGAAATTAAAAAGAAACGAGAAAAATGTAAAACAATAAGTGAAGAAATGGTTAAAAGACTTGAAAAACAAAAAACAACAATCAAAGGAGAATGGATACTAAATTAAAGAATTGGTTCTCAAAAAAGCAAATACCTAACTTTTTGGTGAAGAATTATGTTTATATAGAATTTTTCTAAATTTTGTTGGTATGAAAACATATTTGAGCAAAGCCGTTGTCGATGGCCTAACTATTTTAGGGTTCGACAGGAAAACTATTAAAAGAGTCTCTCAAGAAGAGAGTTTGGAAGAAATATTTATTGCAACTTTATTTCTAAATTATTTCATAGTATTGATAATTTATATCTTAGGACTTTTAACTGGAGGATATAGAATTGAAGGAAGACTTCTAAATCCTTCTGTGCTTTATGGAATTTTAATGATATATCCTTTCTTTTTCAATTTAGTAGTTTTTTTACTATACGGATTATTTGGAGCAGTATCAGAATTACTAGATAAAAAGAAACACATTAAACCTCTACTTTCAGTAGGATACCATTCAGCAATTGTATACACTCTAATTTTCTACATCATTGGCCTATTAATGACAATTGACGTATCATACGGAGTTTTCTTATTTGGAGCATTCGTAATTTACTTTATCTATTCGATGTTCATTAATTTATCAACAATTTATGGATTTTCATTAGAAAAAACACTAATCACAATTTTCGTACCATTTACGTTCATTGGAATGTTAATTCTTGTACTAGCTTTAATGTTCCCAACAACAATTATTAATTTGTTAAGTAATGTATTTGCTTAAATAAAATAGAATTAAAAAAATTAATTTTAATTTTAAACTTTCAACTTATTTCTTCTCCAACTTCTTTTGGTTGAAAATTGTGAAGGGTGAACTCTTTTACCCCTTCCAAATTTTTTCAAAACTGCAAAAACTGGAGCCCAAGAAGTTTGTCTTCCTGCCTTGATTAATCTTTGTTTCTTTGCTGGATGTTTATATCTTGCCATTTTTATTCCTCTTTAGCCTCTTCTTGAGCTGGAGCTTCAGATACAGGAGCAGTTTCTTCAACTGGCTCTTCAGGAGCTTCAACATAATTTCTTTTAGCAATATGTTCAGGAGTTAATTTGTCCATAACTTCTTTTTTCTCGTAAACATAAGCTGAAACCATAGTTTCTTGACTTCCAAAGTGAGGTTTAATTTTATTTACAACAAGTAAGTCTTCTTTAGCTTTAAGTTTCTTAACTAGTTCAGCTTTAACTTTTGATCTACTTGCAGTAACTCCATCACTTTGCATACTAACTGTAACTTCTTTTCGTCCAAGAAGTTTATTCTCAAATTCATTAACTACTTTCATTGTTCATTCACCAATTTACTTTCAACTAGTTTCCTAGCGACTTCCTTGATTCCATCTTTCGTAATTACCTTAATTACAAAACCACCACCAGAATAAATATCATTCTTAAATGATGTCCTAAATCCTTTCTCAACTAATTCAATTGCTTCTTTTTCAGACATACCTTCCTTATATTCTGTGTCCATAACACCTTTTACATAGATACTTCCTGAACCGTCTACAACATAACCGTCATGAGCCATAATTGTCCCATCTGGCCCTAAGTTATAAAGTGAAGCTCCTTCTGAATCATACCCTCCCATAATAACACTTACAATGCTACCTTGAGCTCTAAGAGCAGAATATTGCCAAGCATTAAGCATCATAGCAGCTTCTCTAACTTTAACAGCCCTTTCTGATTTCAATTCAAGTAGTTTAAGTTCACCTTTAAGATGTCTCATAAACTTTTGATTGTCTGCAGCATGACCAGCTGTTGTTGCAACAATATTCTTTGAAACTTCATATACTTTCAAAGTTTTATCAGTAGCAACATACCCTGCAGTCATTCTTCTGTCAGCAGCAAGTAGAACTCCGTCTTTAAACAAAATTCCAATACATGTTGTTCCTGTTTTTATTTTTTCTGTCATTTTAATTACTTTATTTGGCAGCTGCTGCCATCTTCTCAATTTCGTTTCTCTTTGACATAGCCATTGATTTGTCACCTGCGTTGTAACAATCCATAATTTCATCTAAAAGAGCATCCTTAAGTGAGATTTTTGAATCAAATGCTTTATGAGCAGCTCCTTGACAAATAAATCTTAATACAAGATCTACTCTTCTTTGAGGGCCCATGTCAACTGCTTGAGCATATCTAGCTCCTGATCTTTCAATTGTAATTACTTCTTCTCTTGGAGCAGCATTTTCAATTGCAGTAACTAATACTTGAAGAGGATTTTCTTTAGTTCTTTTTTCAAGTTCTTCTAAAATCCCTTTAACAAGTTCCATTTGTCTTTTAGACTTTCCAGTATTGTGACCTGTTGAAATTCTATGTTTCTTTCCTTTGTGACCACAAACTTGAATTCTGTTCATCAATCTTTCAACAATACTAACCTTTGTTTTGTAAAAAGGCGTATTGTGATAATAACCATTAGTTCTTGGAACTACAATCGGAGCTAGGTTGATGTAAGGAGCAATTCCTTGATCTTCACAAACAACACCGTCAAATGACCATTTATTAAATAATTTAATAGATTCTGCCATTTTACTTTCTCGCCCTCTCTACTTTACCTTTAACAAGCGCCCTTAGGGACTGTCCGTTAACTTGAATAACTTTCCACCTAATACCTGGAATGTCTCCTTTCGCTTTACCCATAATTCCTCCAATACCTTCTACAAGTACTTCATCGTGATCATTCACAAATTTTGAAGCGTTGTTTCCTGGAAGGAATGCTGCAATGGATTTACCATTTTTTGAAAGTTGAACAACTACACACTTACGAAGTGCTGAGTTTGGCTGTTTTGCCTCCCTTTCTGTTTTTGATAAAACAATTCCTTTAGCTTGATTTGAATTTTCAAGCGGATCATATTTAGCTTTCTTTAGAAGATCTACTTTCTTTTCTTTGAACTTCTTTCTTTTTGCAAGTAATTTCTTAGCTGCAAACATTCCGTTTGTTTTATTTCCCATTTTTATTTAGAACCTCCAACAACACAAACCATCGATACAAAAAATGGTTTTCCTAGTTTTTGACCTAGCTCTTCACTGTCTAAATTTAAAGCTACAACTTCAATTCCTGAAAGTGAAGCATAGTAACTAATCTTTCTCAAAGTCAAATCTTCGCAATTAGTTGCAGTGTAAACTTTCTTAACTTTTCCGTTCTTGAAAGCTTTTTCTGTAACTTTTGCACCAAGTATGATGTTATTTGATCTTTGCTCATTAAGCATATCAACAACATTAACATCTTCTACTCTTTTTTCTGCAGTTCTCTTAACGAAAGTTTTAGTAAAACCTTTCATATGATTAGCTGCTGATTCTTCTTTGTTGTACATTTCAACAAGATTTTCTGTCATTTTCTATTAAGTTAGGAAAAAGAATAAGTATGTTAAAAGAAGCATACTCCACCAAAAATGGCTTCTCATCTCCTTTTCCTGTAGTCTAAACTAACACTAAAGTGTTTATAAAAGCTTCTGTAAGAAAAACTAATCCTCAAATTTATAAATAGAATATTTTTTAGTCTATACGCCATGAAAAATAAAATGAAAAAAGCAATGCCAATGTGTCCTTATACAACATTTGCTGCAAGACTTCTTCTTGCTTCAATTTTTGTAAATGGTCTAATTGGTAAACTTATGAACCCTAGTGGGACAATTGCCTTTATGGAATCAAAAGGATTCTTTTTCACAGAATTCTTTTTTCTTATGGCAATAATCATTCTAGCTGCTGGTTCATTATCTCTAATCTTAGGATATAAAACTTGCATAGGTTCAGCACTTTTAGCGTTTTACACATTGCTAACAGTTCTAATCTTTCACTTTAGTTTAAGTGATATCAATTTATTCAAGAATCTTGCAATAATTGGAGGACTTCTTGTAATGATGCAAATGCATCCTGGAAAGATTGCTCTTGAAAAATAATCAAGAGAATAATCTTTTTAAATTAAATTTTGTTTCCTAATTCTATGTTAAACATCTCATTCTACAAATTTGTAGAAATAAATCATATTGAAAACTTAAGAGAAGAGATTTTATTATTCTGTAAAAACCATTCTTTAAAAGGAAAAATTCTTCTAGCAAACGAAGGAATTAATGGAATGGTTGTTGGCGAAAAAGAAAATATCAAAGCATTTGAAAAGTTCATGCATGAAAAGGAAGAATTCAAGGACGTATTTTTCAAAGAACATGAAACACAGAATAGAGGTTTCAAAAGAATGCTTGTAAAACCTAGAAAAGAAATTATCACATTCAAACAAAAAGTTGACATGAAAAAAATTGGAAATCACATGAAACCAAGTGAGTTAAAACAATTGTATGAAAAAGGTGAAGAATTTGCAATTATCGACACAAGAAATGATTATGAATACGACATTGGACATTTCAAAAATGCAATCAAATTAGACACAAGGGAATTTTCTGAATTCCCCAAGGAAATTAAAAGACACGAAGACAAATTAAAAAATAAAAAAATTATCATGTATTGTACTGGAGGAGTAAGATGCGAAAAAGCATCTGCTTACATGATTGAACAAGGATATAACGATGTTCATCAACTAGATGGAGGAATTATCAATTACGGTGCTGAATGTGGAGATGAATTCTGGGAAGGAAAATGTTTTGTGTTCGATGAAAGAGGAGCTGTTGAAATCGACCCTAAAAAACAGGATGATAATTACTCTCAATGTAATGTTTGTCATGTGCCTTGTGAAGAAAAACATGAATGTCCATATTGTCAAAAAGAATATTTACAATGTAGCTTATGTGCTCCCCTAATGGATAATTGCTGTTCTAAATTTTGTAGAAACAAATTAAGACTGGAAAAATAATTAATTATTGACTTGAAATGTTTTCCTAATTCTTCACTTTTCAAGTACAATGAGTCCATAAATATAACCGTTTACCTCTTTTGAAAAGATGAAGGCGAGTTTTAACTTGAACAATCAAACTTATTCTCATGAAATAAAAAAAGATAACGAATTCTA
>JBFKKL010000009.1:0-11098 GCA_041631255.1 Candidatus Woesearchaeota archaeon
CCCTCCTTTTGCATTTCAATTGAGTTTTGTTCTTCAGCGTCAAAGACTGTTGTGATTTTTACACCCTCAAGAGTATCTTCGAAAGTTGTTGATACTCTTCTTTTATCATCCATAATATATTCAATTATTTCATTTTCTTTTACATTTGTATAAGTTCCGGAAAATTCAAAACTAAAACTTTTATCTTTAGCTGCCATTAATGAATTGAATTTTCCTCCAACTCTTAAATCATTTTCAGCTTTTGGACATTCCCAATCTTCACTTGCAAAATTCCAATTTACAATATGCTCAGGTTTAGTCCAAGCATTCCATACTTTTTCTATTGGTGCTCTAATTATTGTTTCAATTGTTATTTGTCTCATGGAAACTTCAAATATTTTTTATTTATAAGAGTACTTATTTTGGAATTCCTTTACTCAAAACTCTGCAACCTTTTTCTGTGATTAGAACATTATCCTCAATTCTAATTCCTATTTCTTCTTTGTCAATGTAAATTCCAGGTTCAACAGTAATTACTTGACCGTCTCTAAAAGGTTTTTCATAATCTCCAATATCGTGAGTTTCAAGACCTAGGAAGTGACCTGTTGAATGTCTATAATATTCAAGTAAAACTTTTCTTTTCTCATCTTTTCTCATCTTTATAGGGTTTTTACATAGTTTCAATTCAAATAGTTTTTCAAGCATTTTTTGATTAACTGATTTTTCCCAATCAACTCGAAGAATTCCATGTTTCAAAAGAGAGATTGCATACTTTTGAACATCAAGAACAGAATTATAAACTTCTTTTTGTCTTTTAGTAAATTTGCCTGAAACAGGAAATACTCTTGTGATATCAGCTTTGTAGTTCATATATTCACATCCAGAATCAATAAGTAACAGTTCATTCTTATTCAATTTTTTATCGTTTTCAATATAATGCAAAGTGCAAGCATTTTTACCTAAAGCAATAATGGGGTGGTATGAATGTTTACCCCCCTGTTTAATATATTCAAATGAAAGTATAGCTTCAACTTCTCTTTCGGTTTTACAAGACTTTAGAGATTTTTTAACTGAGTCAAACCCACTTTTAGTTATTGCAATTGCTTTTTCAAGTGCTTTGATTTCTTCAGGAGATTTAAATGATCTAATTTCTTTTAAAATTTCTAATGAATCAAGATTTGTTTTTCCTTCTAGTTTTCTAACAAATAGTTCGTATTCAGATTTACCTTTTGTGTAATTTTTATTTTGTGTTGTGTATAAATTCTCAACTTTGTCATAAATTTTTTTGAATAGGCTTTCAAAGTCCTCAAGGTATAAGATGTTTTTTATTTTAGAAATTTTTACACACTCACTTTTGGAAAGTTTTTTTCCTTCCCAAACTTCAAGTTGCTTAGAAGTTTTTTGAATAAATAAATACTCATTTACAATACCAGTTTTACTTTTGTGAATTATTAATTTAGCATTTGCTTGTTCAATTCCTGTTAGGTAAAATATATTGGGATCACAAAAATCAAAATATTCGCCATCGCCCTTAATTATTTGATCTTTAGAGAAAAATATTGCAATTGAATTCTTTTTCATTTCAGAAGTAAATTTTTTTCTATTTTCTTTGAAAAATCTAGATTTAAACATATCTTTAACCATCCAATTAACTTTATAAAGTTACTTTTATTTGATTTTTTATGGATGAAGCTGAATACACTAAACTTTTGGATAAAGCTTACACAGAACTTCCTGAAGTTCTATATAAGAAGAAAAGATTTGAAATCCCAGAAGTTAGAGGACGTTTGGTTAAAACGAGAACAGTTATTTCAAATTTTAGAGATATTACTAAACAATTTGAAAGACCTGAAGATCATGTATTTAAGTTTTTATTAAGAGAAGTTGGAGTTAGGGGAGATTTACAAAATAATGGAGAAGTTGTTTTACACTCAAGATTTCAACCTGCGATGCTTAACAAAGCTGTTGAGAGATATTTCAAAAATTTTGTTGAATGTCCAAACTGTGGAAGTCCAGATACAACGCTAGATTTAGGGCTAAGTCAGCTTAAATGTAAAGCTTGTGGACATCAGGAAAAAGTTTCTTCAATTTAAAATGAAAGAAATTACTGAAGAGAAACTTAACAAATATTTTGAAGTTACAGGAAAGGCTTTAGAAAAATTAAAGTTAGTTTCACCAAAAAAAACTCACTTGGATAAAGTTGCAATTGATTTTCTTGATATGGCACAAAGATATTATGATGATGCCAAGCATTTTAAAGAACAAGGGGAGTGGGTTACAGCATTTGCAGCTTTAAATTATGCACATGGATGGCTTGATTCGGGTGCAAGATTAGGCCTTTGGGATGTAGAACATGATTCTGTACTTTTTACTGTTGATTGAAAAGAGAATTTTTTTTAAATTTTAAAGTTCGAATATAAGATTTCTTAATGATGTGAAAAACTTATTTTTGGTTTGACGATTGACAGGATATGATATTAATATTTGGATATAGTAATTAAGATATGATTCTATTAAACTTAGGTTTTCTCTATTTTGAATATGAAATTCTCTTTCATATTTTGTTATTAATTCTCTTTTGAAACTATTTGTTACTACTTCAAACTCTTCGGTTCGCGAATATTTTTTATTTTTGGTTACATATTCAAGTAGAGTTTTTTCTTCACTAAATAGAATTGGTTTAAGAAGTTTAATTTCAACATTCATTTGCAATTACCTCTTTATTTTCGTAAGTACTATAATCCATACAATCTTCATCTATTTTAGATAGTATTAAAGTTCTAAGTTTTTCTTTATTTTCACCTTTAACTTTAAACATCATACTTAAAGAATTGATAAAATTCTCAATTAATTGAGCGTCTGATTTTTTTGTGTTTTGCATATGTGTAAGGGCTACCATTGTAAAAATAGTTAATAGGTTTTTAGTAATTAACTTACCTATAACTTTCTAACTTTTTATTAAAAAATATAACTTTATAAATAAATAAGTATCATATTTACTAAAGAATGGAAAGGAAAGTTATACAACAAAATAAGACAACTCTTGTTGTTTCTTTGCCAAAGAAATGGGTTGAAAAGTATAAAATAAAGAAAGGAGACAGGCTTGAAGTAAAAAATGAAGGTAAGAGTATAATTTTTTTATTAAAGAAAGATGGCCCTGAGAAAATTGTAATTGACTTAGGAGATTTGAAAGAAAATAGGAAAAGAACAATTAAAATTGTAATTAATGAACTTTACAGAAAAGGTTTTGAAGAAATATTGGTAAAAGGTTCTGAAGAGACAATTTTGGAACTTGTTGAGTTTTTATATGAAAAACCTTATTTGGGACTTGAAGTTTTTTCTGAGAGTGAGACTCAAGTTTTATTAATTAATTTAGTCTCAGAAATGGAAGTTTTCAACTTTGATTCTCTTTTATCAAAAATAACAATTATGGTATATCAATCATTAGGTCAACTTTCTGAGAAAAACCATAAACTTGAGAAACAGTTAGATCAAATTGAAAAATACTGTAATTTGGCCAGAAAAAATAGATATCTTGAAGGTTTATCTGTGAGACATGATAATATAATAAGATCTTTATCTTTTATAGTTCATGCAATGATGAAAATTAACAAATATGATTTTTATCCAAAAGAAGAGGAGATGCTTCAGATACAAGAATTTTTTTTATTATGTGAAAAACTTTATTATAAGAAGACGTCTTTTGAAAAAGTTCAAAGTAAATATTTGAATCTTGAGAAAAATTATGCACAAATAAAAATCAAGAGTTATCATATATTTTTATGGGATATAATAAGAAATATTTCAACTACTTCAAGTCAAATATCTCATATTCAAACATCTGAAAAACTTTTGAATAGGGCTTTAATATAAGCTTTCCTGAAATCATTTTTTGATTTCCCATTTGGTTCTTTGAACTCTTTGGGAATTGTTAATAGTAAATTGTTGTGGATTCTACTATTGGACATTACTGCATTATTTTTTGACACATCGAATTTATCTCCTTTCCAATCTGAAACTTTGCCTCCTGCTTCTTCAATAATTAAATATTGACAATAATCCCAAGGTTTTGCACCCATAACAATTTGTCCATCAGCAAGACCTTTTGCAATCTGGCATATTTGATAGTGAGTTGCAAAGTCATCATCTATATTTTCAACATTATTAACTAAATTTACAAATATTGGGAGCATGTATCTTTTGTCAGATGATCTAAGGTATACATAAGATCTTGGAAAGTCTCTTGAACTAACCTGAATTCTTTTTTGATTACAGTATGCACCCATTCCTTTTATTGCCCAATATAATTCTTGTCTGCCTGGATGAAAAGTTAGTGAACATTCAGTTTCCATATTTTTTGCAATTCCTATTCCGATTTGGAAGTGTTCTCTACCTCTAATAAAATCTTTTGTTCCATCTATAGGATCAATGATAAACATTTCCTTACTATCGTAAGGGATTTCTGGGGCTTCTTCACTCATTATTGAAATTCCTGGAAATTCTTTTAAGATGTGCTCTAGTATCATAGAATTAATCATTTCATCATACTTAGTTAAAACGTCTTCTCTTTTACTTATTGTATCTTTTTTAGAAGATATTTCTTTATTACTATCATGAAAACCCTTAAGAGCAAGAGGCCCTACACTTTCTCTTATAAACTTTTCAAGATTATTTTTTACTCTTAGATAGTCCATTCTAATATATCCTCCTTAGTTGTTGACGGTATCTTTGGGCAATAGGAAAATAGACATCAGCCATTTCTTGATTTCCTCTTGAAAACATTCCTGAAGCAATTCTTAGAGATTTTTCAAAACCTCTTTCAATACATCTTTGAGTATATTTCTCAAGAGTTGGCTTTTTATAATTTTGAGAATAAAATTCTTCAAGAAATTCCCTAATTTTTAAATATTTTCTTCTGTATTCTTTTCTATCTTTTTCTGGGAGGTTTGCTAGAATAAGTTCAACATCTGCACAAGATTCACCTAGGGAAACATTTCCAAAATCAAGAATTTTTTTACCTTCCCAATTGTTGATATGAGGATCACCGTGAGATAAAATTCTCTCATCAAACTCTCTTCTTTTAATTCTTTCATTATAATTTCTTACTACTGTACTATATGTTTCTATGAGAGAAGACGCTTTATCTTTAGTTAAGATTTTATTTAATCTTCTTTCTAATTTTCTTCTAGGTGCAATATCTTCTTTGAAGAGTTCATTCAATCTTCTAAATATAAAAGAAGGAGAATTGGTCTTTCTAGATAAGTAGATAAGGTTTTTACTTTCAACATGAAATTGGGCAATTGTTAAAAGTTTTTGATTATATGGGTCAGAAGTTGCCATCTTGAGTTCAGCAAAAATTGAGGAATCATCATAGAGAAGAAGAGAATCATTTCTAGTTTCATTTATATCCTGAGTTAGAGTAAAAACTAAGTCTTTTTCAAAATGTTTGTGGTGATTTCTTAAATCAATAATTCTTGGAACTTTTGAGTGTAAGAAATAAGCTCCGTAAAAATAAGTGTTGATAATTTCTTCTTTCAGAGCGGACTGAGTATCAAAAAAAACTTTAAGAAAATATTTCCTTTCAATAGATTGCGTTTTCACTGTATTTATTTTTGATGTTAATGATGCAACAGGAGAAAAAGATTCAGATTTAATTTCTTCAACAGTTAAAAATTCACCCGAGAGATCACTTTCAGAGAACTCATCTAAAAATAGCTCTAACGGTCTTTTGGGAATTTTTTCAATTTCACCTAATATTGAAATTTGTGCAGGGGGAGTACCTTCAAACTTTTGATGAGTTCCAAGGCCACTTAATATAGGATTTTCAGGATCCGATTCCTGAATTCCTTGGGCAATTAAATTAACTTTATTATAAAACTCATCTTGATTTTCGAAATTATTTATGTAAAATTCACTTAAGTCATCTTGAATGATTTCTCTATTGTGGTATAATAAGAATCTTGAAAGGGTTGATAGTGAAAAAAAGAAATCAAGGACTCTTTCTCTTTTTTTTAAGGAATGAGTTTGAATCTCAGAAACTTTTTTGTCTCTTACAAACTTTAGAATTTCTACAAACTTCTTTGAAGGTTCTAGAGACTCCATCATTTTTTCTAAAAAAGATTATTTATAAACTTACTCTTCAGTGATTAATTTGAGAGAGTTCTCTATTTACAAAAAGGCTTTCCATAATTTCACGTCTTTTTTCGTAAGGTTCGTCAATTAAGGTTTTACCATTTAGATATAATATGTCAAAACTTCTTACAACAACTTTGATTGAGAAAACGGAATGTATGTCTTTTGTTAAGATTCTTTTTGAGAGGGTCTGAAATGGAAGATATTTCTTATTTTTAGGATTAAAACCTACACATTCAGTATCTAAAATACAGGAAATGTCAGAGAAGTTATCTTTCATGAATTCAATTATTTCTGGGAATTGTTTAGTTATCTCATCAAGATTTCTGGAGAATAACTTAATTTTACCTTTATCGTTATGAATTTGAACTCTTAATCCGTCGTATTTGTAATCTGACAAACAAGGAATTCCAATTCTTTCAATTGCAGCTTCAACAGTTTGTTCTCTTGTCCCTAGCATAGACTTTAGAGGAGTTCCTAATATGATTTCTGATTTCAAAAGATTATTTGGATTTTTATTTAAATCTTCTAAAACAATTCTAAAAGAATTTACAATAGAATATTTTTTTTCAAAGAGATTTATTTTATTATTGTATTCTTCTCTAGATTCATCAGGTATGATTTTTGGAAATAGCTTTCTAACACAAGCTTCTCTTAAAGTTCCTTCAGATGTTCCGATTCTTAAATCATCAAGAAGAAGTCTTCCGAGAAATTTTTGTTCTATTGGCTTTTTCGCACTTAAAAATAATCTTGTTAGAATTTCTTTTTTCCTTTTATTTGAGTTTATTCCTGTTTTTTCGGATATTTCTTTGAAAGCTGAGGTGATAGATTCTAAAGTTAAATCATTACTTGAAAGTGTTTGTTGAATTTTAGAATTTTCAAATGTAATTTTTGCAACTTCACCTATGTCGCCGATTTTGTTAAAGTTTTTTTCTATTATGTTTTCTGAGATTTGAGTTGCAAATGAGATGCATGAAAAAAGAGTTTTGAGAGAAATTCCAATAGTTTTTTTATTTATTTCTCTTTGAAAGTTTCCGGCCACAATATCAAAAATTAACGGCGTTTCTTTTGGATTTTCAGAATAGAAATCTTTTAAGATTTGAATTTTCTCTAATCTTTTTGAAGTTCCTTCAAGTTTTTCAAAAAGTTCAGAGATTGTTTCGAATTTCATGATAGAATTAAAGTAAGTTAATATAAAAAGTTTTGTTTAATTATTTAAAACAAGCATTATTGAAAACTACTATTGAACTTCTTTCTGAATTTGTGTTGTGTTGTACAACCTCATGAAAAAGAGGATTAGCACTTCTTTTGAATATTGAACTCCAGTCATTTGAAGGGAAGATTTTAGCAACTCCTTCTTCATATTGGACGGGGATAGGTTTTCCGTTATTGTCTTTAACATTTGTTTTTTGTGGATAGAAAGTTAAGCCATCATGGGTTTCATAAAGTGTAGCTGTAAATGTTCCTCTGTCTTTGTGAATATCTGCTAGAGAGTGTTCAGATTTAATAGGCTTGTAGTTTAATATTCTTATGATGCTAAGAGGATTTTCTTGATTCCAATCTTCTTTGACAAGATCCATTTCTCTCATTGAATTCATGAATTGATTAACTATTTTGTCTGCCCCAAGATAGACTTCATTCATTGCTTCAAAAAATCTGAGGTATTCAGGGCAGTTTGGAAGTGAGACATAGTTTTGTAAATCTGGGTGAAAGTGAAAATAGGATTTATTGTCTTTTCCTTCATCTTTTGTTTTTTCTTTTTGTCCGAGCCTAACTCTTTTTTCTTCATGAAGAGTCATATAAGTTTTACCTTTTATTTGTTCAGGAACTACTCTGTCAAATTCTCTGTAAGCATAAACTGTTTCCTCTAGAAGATTTTTTTCCAAAGGCGAGTCCACTTCAATAAAACCTTCTCTTAGTATTATATCAAAAATTGAAGGAGGGTTTTTCATTTCAAATTATAGATTTTCTTTTCTTTATATATTTTATCTATTTGAAAAACAAATGTTTATATAGGTATTTTTTTGAATATTTGTTATGGATTTCGAAGCTCATCTTAAACATGTAAAAGATACTGATAAAGAGGTTTATGACTCTATAAAAAGAGAAATTGAAAGGCAAAAAACAACTCTTGAACTAATCCCTTCAGAGAATATTGTGTCAGCAGCAGTTCTTGAAGCGCAAGGGTCAGTTCTTACAAACAAATACTCAGAAGGATATCCGGGAAAAAGGTATTATGGAGGAAATCATTTTATTGATGAAACTGAAACTCTTGCTATTGAAAGAGCTAAGAAATTATTTAATGCTGAGCATGTAAATGTTCAACCTTTGTCGGGTGCTATAATGAATATTGCAACTTATTTCGCTCTTCTGAATCCAGGGGATACAATCTTGGGAATGGATTTGTCACACGGAGGACACTTGACCCATGGACATCCTGTAACTCATATGTTTAAGGTTTTTAATTTTGTTAGGTATAAAACTGATATTGAAAATGGAGGAGATATTGATTATGAGAATTTACGTTTGATGGCACTTGAATATAAACCTAAATTAATTCTAGCAGGATTTTCAGCCTATACTAAAAATTTGAATTGGAAAAAGTTCAAAGAAATTGCGGATGAGGTTGGTGCACTTACTATGGCAGATGTCTCTCATATAGCCGGACTTATAGCAGGAGGTGTTATTAAAAATCCATTAGATTTTGGATTTGATGTTATGACAACAACAACTCATAAATCTCTTAGGGGACCAAGAGGAGGAATGATTTTATGTAAGGAAGAACATGCTAAAGCAATTGATAAGTCAATTTTTCCAGGGATGCAAGGAGGGCCACTTGAACATGTTATAGCAGCTAAGGCTGTTGCGTTTAAAGAAGCACTTGATCCTTCTTTTAAAGTGTATGCAGCGCAAGTTGTGAAGAATGCTAAAGCTATGGCTGAATCTTTGAAAGAAAATGGCGTAGAACTTGTTTTTGGCGGAACAGAAAATCATATGATTTTACTTGATTTGAGACCTGTTGGTAAGAAAGGAAAAGAAATTGAAAAAGCACTTGATGATGCTGGACTTTGTACAAACAAGAATGCCATTCCCGATGATGACGCATCACCACTTAATCCGAACGGAATTCGTTTAGGGACTCCAGTTATAACTTCAAGAGGTATGAAAGAAAGTGAAGCTAAAAGAATTGGTGAACTTATTGCCAAAGTAATCCATAATGTTGAAGATGAAAAAATAATTTTGGAAATTAGAAAAGAAGTTGAGGACATGTGTGCTAAGTTTCCTATATATAATTGAGAATGCAAAAAACTTTTAGATATATTTCAGATGTTCCGTTTGAAAGTTCGTGGGTAAATTGGAGAAATATGAATCTTAAAGGAGAGAATTTTGAGATATTGCAAGTAAATTCTGAGTCTTTGGATGATTTACTTGATTATTTTAAAATACTTGAATTTCCATATGTTAATGGAGAGTTAGGCGAATTATTTAATGTTCCTCCTTCTGAGTTTTCAGCAGTTATGCATCAGGATATTGTAAGAACTCCATTATGGAGATATAATTTTTTTAATTCTTCTAGAAAAAGAGAAAAGTCTCAAACGGTTTTAATTGATGATCAATTTTTTTATGAGAATCCCTTTTTTGTAAATAATTTAGTTAATTATATTTCAAGTCTTGAAGTAAATGGGTTTTTAACAAGTTCGACTTATGATTCATTTAAAGTTACTGCAGGAATTTCTCAAGAAATGAGAGAAGATTTGAAATCTGGAAAGATTATGAGACGTGCAACTTTAGGTGATTTTGATTCTATAAGAAATTTATGTTCATATTCTGCTCATTTCTTAAAAGGGATGCCAGGAGTTGATTTTTATATGGAGAATGTAATAAATTATGTTAAAGAGAATGGTGACGAGAGAAGTCTTATTGAGGATTGGCAGCAACCTAAAGTATTAATTGTAGACAATATAACGACTTTTCATGGTAGATATGGTGCAAGACCAGAAAATGACACATTAAGTAGAACTTGGCTTGTTCAATAATTATAGGTTAATTCCAAAAATATTTTTTATAAGAAAGCCTACACTAAAACTAATTAATGTAACGCCAAGTGAAATTAATGTCATTTGTATAAATCTTTCTTTGAATGAGACTTCTTTAGCAACTGAAATGTAGAATGTGTATGAAGAGATTATTACTAAAGTTAAAAGTAACATAGTTATTAATGCATATTTTACACTGTCAAATAGGAAGTAAGGAGCAGTTAAAAGAAGTACTGTTATAATGTATGCAAATCCTGTATAAATTGCAGATTTTTTTGCGCTGAGCTCTTTTGAATTATTTTCTTGAGATGATAAAAAACCTGATGCTGCCATTGAAAGAGATGCCGCAATTCCCATGATAAGTCCGCTTATTCCAATTGAAAGAGTTGATTGAAATGCCATACTTAGGCCTGTCAGTGTTCCAGTTAATTCAACTAAAGCATCGTTAAGACCAAGTACAATTGACCCTGCGTAATTTAATTTTTCATCTTCAAGAATTCTAACTAAGCTTTTTTCATGTTTTTCTTCTTCTTTCACTATTTCTTTAACTTGGGGATATTTGGGAATAAGTTTTTCATAGAATTCTTGAGCATTTTCTTCTCCTGATTCCATTAATTTAAGTCCGAATGCTAAACCGAAGATTTTAGATATAAATGTGTAATATATTATCTTAATTCTTTTTGGTTTTACTTTTTGTTTTGTTATTGATTGCCAGAAATTGTGATGTTTTAATTCGTCTTTTCCTATTTCTAAAAGAATTTTTTTATTATGTGGATTTTTACTTGAATTTGCTAGTTTTGTGTAGATGATGTGTTCAGTTAGTTCATTTCTTTGTTGGTTTAAAATCATATTGAAATTTTTATACATAATTTGTTGTCTAACTTATCTTTTATAAAATAAGCGAAGGTTTTAAATAAACTTTAATTCCTGAACATATAAATGGAAAAAAC
>JBFKKL010000010.1:0-10554 GCA_041631255.1 Candidatus Woesearchaeota archaeon
ATAAATTATGTAAGCTTACTATTTTTACAATGGTACAATTAAATATTAAAGCGCCAAGTTTTACAGCTATGGCTTATCATAATGATGATTTTAAGGAAGTTGCTTTAGAGGATTATAAAGGGAAATTTGTAGTATTATTTTTTTATCCTGCAGATTTCACATTTGTTTGTCCAACAGAGCTTGAAGACATGGCAGAAAATTATGAAAATTTGAAGAAAATGGGAGTTGAAGTTTTGTCAGTTTCAACAGATACTCATTTTGTTCATAAAGCGTGGCATGATGCTTCTGAAAGAATTAAAAAGATTAAATTTCCTATGGTTGCAGATCCAGAACATAAAATTTCAAAAGCGTATGAAGTTCTTCGATCTGAAGGAGGAGTTGCGGATAGAGCGACATTTATTATTGACCCTGAAGGTTTAATTAAAGGAATTGAAATTACTGATGAACCTATTGGTAGAAATGCAGATGAGTTAGTTAGAAAAATTGAAGCACTTGAATTTGCTCGTTCACATCCAGGAAATGTTTGTCCTGCTAAATGGAAGCCTGGTAAAGATACATTAAAGCCAGGTCTTGATTTAGTTGGAAAACTTTAAATCTAGTTTTTATTTCTATAACTTTTTTATGTGCTCATACATGTTAAATCCCGGACAGGTTTTGAATTTTTCAAGAAGAGGATCATTTTTATCAACAATTTCACTAATTTTTTTTAAAAATGAATAATATGAAATGTCATCTTTTATTGAAAGAATTTCTGTTTTAGGTAATTTTTTGTATTTATTTCGAAGTTCACTATATATTGCTTCATTGTGGCCTAAAATTTTTTGGATCTTTTTTTCTTTTTTTAGCTTAGTAACTAATAAATTTAGACTTTCAAGTTGTTTTTTTGAGGGTTCTATCTCATTAAAATTTCCAAAAAGTGCAATTCCTATTGCTTTTGTATTAAAACCTTTAGTATGTGCACCAACTAGTTTTATGTCTCTTGCATAATATATTTGTCCGTTTTTTCCTATAAGAAAATGATATCCAATTGAGGCCCACATTTTCTTTTTTATGTGCAAGTTTATTATTTTTTGTATTGTTTTTGTGTTGCCAGTATGGTGTATAATTAAATACTTTGGAGTTTCAAGCGGTTGAATGTCTCCAACTTTGAATGAGTAATGTATTTTTTTTATAGGAAGATCGTAGAGATTGGTTTTTGTTAATACGTAGTCTTTCATTTCCCTTTCTAAAGAGTTTCCTATTAATAAAGCTGTTCTTTTAATTTGTTGTGAACTTTATAGGAATTTCTGAACACAAATTAGCATTTTTAGAAAGCTTCTAGCAGTTTTTTTACTTTTTTTAATTACACAAAATACTATTAAAAAATGTTGTTTATTTAGTTAAAAGATGGTCCAATCGTTAGTTTCAACATCTCATGAGTTATATGAGGTAATTAATGCATTTCCTGTTTTAAAGCAGGTTTTGGGACGTTTTGATATTTCTTCATCTGATGTACATGAAGGAGAAAGTGTAGATGATTTTTGCAGAAGAAAGCATTTTACTCAAGAAGAAGAGAGAATATTTGTTAATCATTTGAATAGTTCGGTTAAGAGATTTTTAAGAAAATAGTTTATTTATATTTAAATCTTCTAATAAAACCACATTTCTTGCAGATATGTTCAATACAGTTGTTTTGGGCACTTAGTCTTATTTGTTTATTTTCTGAACTCCAGAAAGAATTACATTTTTTACAAAATTGAAGTTTTTCTTCTCTGTTTAGTCTAATATTAAAGCTTTCTGAAAATCTTTTAATTTCTTTTATGTATTCCTTATCAAATTGTGAGGTTTTTCTTGATTTTAGAAGATTAAAGAAGAAATTTATGTTTTCTTTGGCATATTCTTTTTGTAATTTTTTTCTATCTTTGTTATTCACTTTTATTCACCTTTAATCTAAAATACTTTATTGAAATCCATTTTTCTTGATTTTGAAAGATAATTCGTGTATTCTCTTTCTTGTACTCCAACTATGCCTATAAAATCTTCTTTAAATTTAACACCTAGAAACGGAGTGTTATTATTTTCATTAATGGATTCAATTTCATCTTTGAATAAGTTTTCTCCAGCTAAAAATGATGCAAGTATTTTTTCTGAAATTGTAATTACGTTAGTTCTGGGATTAATTAATCTAATTCCTTCAAGTGAGGGCCTGAACTTTCCTGAATCTAACATAGAACCAATATAGATTCCTAACGCATTAACTCTTTGAAGTGATTCTCTGCTTAAATCAATGGTTGATACATGAATTTTGTTTTTTTTGTTCATATAAAAATTGTATTTTTCAAGACTTGAGGTGTCAATATCATAGGATAAAGAAATATCTTTTAGAAGTTCCTTATTTTCTTTAGAATTAAATTGTTTAATAAAAGCTTTATCAGGTTTAACCATATTTAAGAGCAAATTCTCCGTTAATCTTAACGTCGTCAAGCTTTTTAGCTACTTGTGATCTTTTCATATCAAAAATAACTGCTCTTCCTTTATATTTTTCAGCATATCCTTCACTACCACAATTAGCACATTTTTTTTCAGTAGTTAAGTATCCACAATTTCTGCAAGGTTTTTTCTTCTTTTCAACAACCATTTTAAGCCTCTAACCATTCGAGTGCACCTAACCCAGGTTGTCTCATTGTAAGACCTACTTTTACATTTCTAATGTCCTTAAATGATACTGCAACTGTTGATGCTCTAACGTGTGATCCTACTTTTAATACTTGACCAGTTTGTGATCCTTGTAAAACTCCTGTGTTTGAAAAACTTACGTTATCAACCATAGTTTGTGATAAGTGAACAAGTCCATCGATAATTCCTAAGTTGATGAATACACCGAAATTAGTAACAGATGAAACTTCTCCTTCAACAACTTCATGAAGTTCTGGTTTGTATGTAATTACAGTAAATTCAACAACAAAGTGTCTTGATGAATCTTCAGGTAATTTGAAACCTTCACCAATTGAATCAACACTTACAATAGTTACAATTAGACCGAAGTCTTCAGTAGATTTGTCAGAATAACTTCTAACAAGCTGTTCTTTGATAGATTCTTCTAGGTTTCCATCGAAAAGATCAGGACTTACATCAACGTAGTCTTTAAGCTTAATTTTGTAGAACATATAAAAATAAGATTAAAAAGGTATTTATAAAATTTCTTATGTTTTATTATACCTTTTTCTCTTTTCTAACCATTTCCTCTAGGTTAGAGCATGCTTTTTGCATGATTTTGGGAATATTCCATTTTCCTTTGATTTTGTCATTGAATTCTTCATCAGATGTTCCTTGAATAATTTGTTCTTTTAATGAAAGTGTATGATTTCCATAGGACAAATTGAGGTTTAATTCAACTTTCCTTTTGTGTGTTCCTGAAGTGTTTCCTAAAGCTTTCATTGAAACTCTTAGTCTATCATACGGACTCATTTTGGAAATTTTTTTCATAGTTTTTTCAGCAAAATCTTTGATTATTCTTTCTTCATCTTCATAAAGTATGTCAAGACCAGAATAGTCAATAACATAGTTGTTTATCTTTTCTTCAACATGGCTGAAAATATCTTTATATGATATAATTGAATAGATATTATATCCTGATGTTACGATTAATGAAGGTAATGACTTTTCTATCATTAAATGAATTGCATCTTTAAGAGTTGCTTCTTTTGGAATTGTAATTGGTCTTTTATACATAATATTTTCAATAGTTGAGTTTTGAGGAGCTATTTTAGAATGATCGTAGATGTTTCCTCTATCAACATCATGATTGTAAAGTTCAGTCTGAAGAAGATCTCTAGGTCTTAATTCACCAATAATTGCCATATTGTCCAATACTGGAAGTAAATTAACTTTTTTTTCTATGAACAACTTTCTTGCAGTAGAGATTTTGTCATTTGAATTCAAAGCAAAAATTTCTTGTGGAGTATGATGAACTAATCTTCTTTTTAATTTGTCTTCTTTTGTTTCTAAGATATGTTTTAATCCATCAAATAGATCAAAATATCCTTCTTGATGTTCAATTACTCTTGACCCAGAACTCTTTAGAAATTCAAAATGTTCTTCAGTTTGAGTTTTATTTGTCCATGGTAGAGTCTCTTTGATTGATTTTAGTTTTTCATTTTTATCGTGAATGTTAAGTGAGAGTTTTCTCAGGTCAACAAGGCTTTTGGGCGATGTTTCAAGAATTATGTGGTGTACATTTTTCCTTTCTCCTATCTTTTTCAAGAACAGAGCAACAGTTGTGTCTTCATTTAGATTATAGTAATTTGTTATCATTTTTTGACATTCACCTCTGGACTTATTTATAAGAGTTTTAAGTATATAAATTTGAAGTTATATTTTTTGTAGTGAATGTTTTTTTAAAATAAGCACATAGAGAATTTATTGAAAATCTTTAAAAACTGCTTGAGACTTGTATGTATATCCTCCGGTAGTGTAGTCCGGCCAATCATGCAGCCCTCTCACGGCTGTGACCCGGGTTCAAATCCCGGCCGGAGGGTTTTTATTTCTAATTCGAGATTAAATTTTTTCAGGAATTGTACTTAAGAAAACTGGAACTATCACTCCTAAGAATATAAGAATAGAGAATGTTTTGAAACTTTCTCCAAATATGATTAAAAATAATATTATAAAGGTTGAAAGAATAATTCTAAATGTGTGTAGATAAAATTCTCTTCCAATTATGTAATCAAAATATTCTTTATGAGAAACATTTGAATAAAAAATTGATTGAAATAGCATTTGAAATATTGAATTGAAAATCTTAAAGAGAGTTTCTGAGATGTAAAGTAAAGGAAAGAAGATTGTTCCAAGTGCTCTTAGAAACCAATTTGAACTTAGTGCATATGTGATTTTTTCCAAAGCTTGCTTTTTTTTGTGTTTATCAAAATATGATTTGAAGTATCCAACAATACATACACTAAGAAATGTGACTGCTGTTGTTATTGCACCTAAAGTAAAAAAGTTATTTTCTAAAATAATAAATAAAATAATTGACCATAAAAAAATTATGAGAATGTTTTGGGCCCCTTCTGCCATGAAAGCTTTCCTAGTTTCGAAAACTTCTTTTTTAGTGTAAAGTCTTAAGTAGTCTTTAAATCTGAAGGGATATTTTTTAACAGCTAAATCTTTAGAAATTAAAAGTGGTAAAATCCCAATTAGGAGAAGAAAGAGACATAGGAAAAATAAAATATCATACGATGAATATTCTAAAATAAAACCTCCTATTAATGGTGCAACTGCTGCAAGAAGTACAGTAATAATTTGAAGAGTTCCAATTTGTGAAGTTCTATTTTTTTTTGTTGTTAGTGTTGCAATTTCTGTATGAATTGTTGGCCAAAAAAATGCCATAAAGCAACCATAAGTAAACCAACATAAATGATAATAAATATAGTTTTCAGGAATTAATTTAATCATATAAAGTTGGATAAGATAGATTGGTATTGATAGAAACAAAGTCCATTTGAATCCGAATTTATTTATGAAAAAAATTGAAATTGGAACAAATAAAATGAATATTAATGAGCCTCCAACTCCATAGAAGATAATTTCTTTTAGACTAAATCCAAGAGAGAAAAGGTATACTGGAACGAAAATTCCAATTAAACTTCTAACAAATGACATAAATGCATGAAAAATGTATAGATTTGAAAGATTAGAAAAAAGTGCCCTATGCATTTCAGCATGATTTGAATGTTCTTCATGAAACATAAGTTGATTTTAACTTTTTCTTTTTTTATTTTGTCTTTTCACTTAAGAGTTTCAGAATGTTGTTTAAATCTTTTGTATATGGAGCTATTACCGAATGTTTTTTGTTTTCATATTCAAATTCTATTTTTTGTGCGTGGAGGAATTGTCTTTGAACCTTATCTTCAAAAAGTGAGTTAGCAAACATATTACCATACATTATATCTCCTATAATTGGATGTTTTAAATATTTCATATGAACTCTAATTTGGTGCATTAAACCTGTTTCAATTTCAACTTCTACAAGTGAGAATATTTCGCCTTGATATGTGAACTCTTTTAAAATTTTGAAATGACTTATTGATTTTTTTCCAGAATTTGATATTTTCATTTTTTGTTTCTCTCCTTGTTCAGCTCTTTCAAGGTTTAGACTAACAGTTCCTTGTTTTTTTTGAAATTCTCCAAAGCATAAACAGTGATATGTTTTTTTAACTTCCCTGTTTTTGAAAAGTTCATTTAATTCTCTAAGAGCTTTTCTAGTTTTAGCAACAACTAAACATCCAGATGTTCCTTTATCAATTCTATGAACATGAAAATAATTGAAATCACTTGAATCATTTAGTTTTTTTTTGTACCAAGATAAGTGAAAGGGAAGTGATAATTCATTGTCGTTTGCTCCTTGGACAACAACACCTGGTAGTTTATTGAAAACGACAAATTCTTTTGTTTCTTCTAAAACATCTAGTCCTAAATTTTTTGCTTCATATGTTTTTTGAGTTTTTTCTTTTTCATGATTTTTAAGAACTATGTCATTTGCCCAAAATGTTAGAATATCTCCTGCCTTTAGAATAGTGTCTTCTTTGATTTTTTTCTTGTTGATTGTAATTCTCTTTTCTTTTATATATTTGAAAATTTTATAATAAGGAAGAGTAGTATTTTTGTTAATAAAATTTTTAGGCTTAGTTCCATCAAACTCTTCAGTAATTATAATATCTTGTGGCATTATAGATTTAGGAATTTATTTTAGATTATAAAACTATTTAAGGTATTCTTTGATTTTGTATTGGAATCTTTTAGTAAAATTTTTTTGATCAAATTTGGATAAATCAATTGCTTCAATTTTTTTATAATTTGAGTTGTTACTAGCATTTGGCATTATTTTAATTAATTCAGTTATAAAAGCATAATAAAATGGAAATAATAGCACAAATAGCAAAATTGATATAAAATTATAAAGTATAGGAGTTGTAATCATCATTGTGAAAAACATAAGCATGAATGTAATTACTCTAATTCTTCCGTAAACTCTTGCAAATTCGCCTGATCTAAATCCTGATGCGATAATTGAGAAGCCGTAACAAATTACAAAAATTGAAAAAAGTATTTGTGAAAGTATAATATCTTGTGGAAAATTTTCTCTTGTCGATATTATTTGTAACCACGAGAAACCTGTAAAAATAATTAAAGCACCATTTGAGATTGCGTTTCCAACTGAAGTTTTGAATTCTTCTTGATATTTATCAGTTATTACTCCAATGAAGAAAATAGGGATAATTAGCCATAAAAAATTACTGTCTTGTAAGCCTATTAGTAATTCTGATATGTGAATTTTTGTCATTTTCAGAATTTTACCTCAAATTTTTGAATGTTAATAAAAAATTTAATTTTTATTGCCATTCTCACAACTCAAAAGAATCTTTTTTGCTTAGTTCCTTTTTTGTTAATTTTTCTAAATCTGAAATTAATTTTTCAACTTCTTTTTTTGTTGAATCGTAAAGTTTTCCATCAATTTTGATTTTTTTGTATTCTATGTCTTTAGCTAATTTGTAAATATTTTTTATAGTTTGTAAATGTTTAATTAACGATTTTTCTTTTGAGAAATTTTTCTTAAAAAGCTCTGGCATTTCTTTTGGAGAACTAGGCAATACCTTTTTACACATAAGTGCTGCGTGAAGTGAATCAATTGAACTATAATATAAGTCTAGAATTGCTTCTTCTATATGCTTAGAACTTTCCTTAAAGAGTGTTTGCGATCTAACTGAGTAGTTTGTTACGGTTTCTCTTGTTGGTTTGATTTTTCCTATTTCAAGTAGGTACTGAAGAGGCTCAACTAAATCTCTATCAAAAAGAGGATATCCAAATCTTAAAATATTAATTAAAACTGGATCGCATTTTCTTGCCATGTCCCAAAGATCTGTTAGATTAATAGTGAATAGATGAAAGTTTGCACCTATTTGAGTAGTTATTTTTTCAGTTATAATTTTATATGCTTCACGAAGTTCTGGCGTTACATAAACTGAGATGTTGTCAAGAACTATCATTAAATCAATATCTGAGTTTTTTTTATCTTTATTTTGAGCAGTTGATCCAAAAATTACAATAGACTTAACAAGATCATTCATCTCTTCAAGAAGTTCTTTAGAGAATTTTCTAGCATTATGTAAATGTTCAAGATGATAATTGTTTTCATTCAGCTTATTTCTTTTTTTTTGTTTGAAATCCATTGTTTATTTTTTTGAGAGTATCTCTATTTCTGTTTTTGATAATTCTTCAATAACTTCAAATAAGTGCTTATTGATTTCTTTAATTTGTTTGATTTCAATATCTTTTTCCATTAATCTTTCTTTCAACATGTAAAGTTCTAACTCGTTTGAATGAAGTTTTTCTTTAAAATTTGATACCTCTTTTTTTGAAGCAGTTTTTTCCTTTACACTTTCAAGTGTTTGATGAAGAGTATTATGTTCTTTTTGTATTGTTTCGATTTCTCTTTTTAGATCTTTGATTTCTCTTTTTAGATCATGAATTTCTTTATCACTTTTTTGTGGATCAGCTTTAGCACTAGATAAATGATTTTTTACTTCACTTGCTAAGAATTTAATTTCATTTGATAGTTTTTGATGTTCATTTGAAAATTCATTGTAACTTTCTGCAAGTTTTGAAGATAGGTGAACCATATCTTCTCTAACTTTCTTAAAACCTTCACGAACTTTAAAAAACTCATGTGCGTTACTCATGTTTTGTTTATAGAATATTATTTTTATAAAGAAATTGTACAACTAAAAAGGAACTCCTTTTTAGTATAGTGAAAATCTAACTATTCCAATAACAAAGTTAAGTGCAACAATTTCAGCTGCAAATAATACTAATTTGAAAATTAAATTCAATGTTCTAAAAATACTTGGTTCATCGCAAAGTGAGAGATAAACTGCATACATATTTAAGATGAATGAGAAAATTACAAGTGATCCTCCCCATTTTAATCCCCATGTTGCTCCTTGAACACCAAGAAGAACAAAGAACATTGCCAAAATAAATAATGAAAAAGCAAGTAGTAAAATAACTGGCCTTACAACACCTCCTTCAATAATGTTTTTTTTTGAGAAATCTTCTTTAGTAAATGAAAATCCTTTTCTAGTTTCTTTCTTTTTTGCCATGGAGATTTTTCAGTTTAATTATTTATAAATATTTCTTATCTAATCTCGTAGATATTCTCATGTTTAGTTATGTAATCAAGTGCGTATGAAAATTTAGTTTTTGAATTTGATCTTATCTCAAAGATAGTCTCACCTTTTTTTATATTTTCATTTGATTTTTTATAAAGTATAATTCCTGAAGCTTTATCTTCTGGAGCTCCTAGTATAAATGCTAATTTTGAAACTTGTTTATTATTTATTTGAGTAACTATTCCTGATTTTAAGGCAGGAATTTCTTTTTTATAAGTAGCAGTTTTTGGAAGTTTTTTTTTACCTTGGAATTCAATAATTTTTTTCATTTTTTCAAGAGCGATTCCAGATTCTAGAATGTGAAGGGCAGTCTCATAACCTCTTCCTTTTTCAACTATTTTTGCCATTTCTAGGATAATTCCTGACATATGAAGAGATTTTTCCCTTAAGTCTTGTGGAACATTCGTTTTACATTCAAGAATATTCATAACATCTTTTGCTTCTAGAGCAGGACCAACACCAAAACCGACAGGTTCACTGCCATCAGTAATTATAACTCTTACCTCCAAATCAATTGCTTTACCAACTTTAATAAATCTTTCAGCCAATCTTTCAGCATCTTTTCTTGAAGTAACTTTAGCAGTTTTTCCAACAGGGATATCAATTAAAACATGAGTCGATCCTGCACTTTTTTTCTTTGAAAGAACTGATGCTATCATTTGACCTTCCGAGTCTATGTCTAAAGGATGTTCCACATGAATTATTATATCATCTGCCGGACTTAAATCTATAGCACCTCCCCAAACAATACACCCTCCTAAAGTTTCAACTTGTTCAATCATTTGAGATAAACTAATGTCAACGTTACACAAAACTTCCATAGTGTCAGCAGTTCCAGCTGGTGAAGTTATAGATCTTGAAGAAGTTTTTGGCATTAAAAGGCCTGCAGCTGTTACAATAGGAATTATTAACATTGTAGTTCTGTTATTTGGAATTCCACCAATACAATGTTTATCTACAATGAATTCATTTGTTTTTGTTTTAAAATTTAATTCTTTACCAGCATTTACCATTGCTTTAGTTAGAGCGATTGTTTCCTTATCATCAAATGGGTGGGCCGTCCCTGCTAGAACGAAATAAGTTGTTTCAATTTCAGAATATTTATTTTCTATATTTTCTTTTGGACAGACACAATTGAAATGAGGTTGGGTTCCTTCAGGGTCTTTAGAAAGCACTTTATTTGGTGAATAAGCCTTTCCAATCCACGAAATATTTCCTTTCTTGTCTTTTTTTTTAAAAAAATTAGATAAAAGAAATAAAAAATGGGTAAAAAGAGTACCATTTATTCTCAAAATATAATGAGCATATCCACAAGACACCTGGTCAACATTCTCTCCAACTTTAACGA
>JBFKKL010000011.1:0-10321 GCA_041631255.1 Candidatus Woesearchaeota archaeon
ATACCTCAACATCACCATTTTGTTTCTGAACTTCTAAATCCAATTTCAAAATTTTCTCAGCTGTTGAAAAACGCTTTGAACATTTAATACATTCACGACGTCTTTTAATTGATGAACCATCTTTAGATTCACGTGAATCAATCACTTTGGTTTCAACATTATTACAATATGGGCAGTTCATATTCTCTAACTCTCAATTATTTTTTTAATATCTGGCCTAAAATAATTAGGACCTTTCAAAACTTTACCATCATCTCGAAAAATTGGTTTTCCATCTTCGCCAAGTTTTGACATATTACTCCTTTGAATTTCATCAAAAACTTCTTGCATCTTGTCTTGAAGCCCATGTTCAACTATAGTTCCAAAGGTAACATACAAAATATCTCCTAAAGCATCAGCAACTTCAACTAAATCTCCTTTATTAGCTGCTTCCAAGTATTCCTCAAGTTCTTCTTTAATCAAAGAATATCTAAGTTTAACTCTTTCAGGCGCAATAGGTTGAGGACCTCCTTGACCAACTGGCGCATGAAAAGTTGAATGGAATTCTTCAACATCATTAATTTGTTTTTCCATTTTTATAACTCGTCCCAACCATCAACTGCTGAACTTTGTGAATAATTAGTTACAGTACTCTCAAAAAAATTTGATTTGATTGAGTCATTATCCGAATCTGAAAGCTTCTCAAGGTGTGAATACGGATTATCATCATATCCTTCATAAATTTCATCAAAACCAATCATTTTAACTCTTAGATTAGCTAAAAACTTAGTATATTTTTCAGTACTGTTTTTACTAATACCTAAAATGTTATCTCCCAAAATATGTTGCGCCCAACCAATCTCTTGTTCAACTGCTTCTTTGAACATTGAATGCACAAGCTCTTGAGTAATTAAACCAGGTTTTTCTTCTTTTAGAGCATTAAGCATATTTTTAAAAATTACAACATGAGTCAGCTCATCTCTGTTAATATATCTAACTTCATCAGCAACTCCTAGAAGTAAATTTCTTGAAGCTAGATTGTAAAAAAAGTTAAACCCATTATAGAAGTAAAGTCCCTCTAAAATATAATTCGCAATAACTACTCTTGCAAAAGTATCATCATTTGGCTCATCAATAAAATTTTGAAATATATTGGCAATATACTCATTACGTTTAAGAAGAATTTTATCATCTCTCCAAAAATCATAAATCTTCTCCCTTTTTTCAGAAGGTATAACTGTTTCTAAAATATAAGCATAACTTTGTGAATGAATTGCTTCTTGATATGTTTGGATAGCAAGAAGTGTTGAAATTTCTGGCGCAGTTACATAATCAGCAATATTTGGGACATTATTAGTTTGAATACTATCAAGAAAAATCAAGAAAGAAATAATTCCATCAAACGCTCTTTTTTCATCTTTAGTAAGTTGTTTGTAATCTCCAACATCAGAAGTTAGGTCAACTTTTTCAGGAATCCAAAAATTTGCCATCATTACTCTGTACATATTCTTTGCCCAAGAATACTTCACATTATTCAAATTAAATAAGTTAGTTGTGTTACCTGCAATTATCTTTCTGTCTTGTACCCTATCATTTCCTTCTGGATTAAATAGTCTTTTCTTTGACACAGTATCTACTATGTTCCCATTTAGCTTATCAAGCCCTAAATCTTCATCAGTTATTATTGCCATTTTTATGTATATTGTTTTTATTTTTGAGCGTTCATACTTGTAAAATTCAGTTTGCGCAACTGACACACTCTTCTTTAGAAGACTCCGCAGTCTTCGTAATTGACCGAATATAATAAACAGTCTTACACCCTTTCTTCCAAGCATTTAAGTAAAGATCATAAATGTCTTTAGCTTTCATACCATCTTTCAAATTCAAAACAAGCTCCATCGAAATTCCTTGGTCTGTCCATTTTTGAATTCTTGAAACAACTTCAATTACATGTTGTTGATCAATATGTTGATTTTCAATATAAGTCCAAAAAGTTTCTTTATTCAAAAAAGGAGGACAAACCGGAACTGCCCCATTACTTGCCTTATCCACAAAGAACTTCTTATAAATAGGAAGGACTGAAGCTGTTGCCCCCATCATAAGTGAAGACGAAGTATTAGGCGCTATTGCAAATAAACCACCATTCCTCATACCGTTTTCAGAAACTTTTTTTCTAAGAACTTTCCATTCCTTTGGATGTTTAGAATTTTCATTGTACCATTTCCAGCCTCTTCCAAAAAACTTCTTCTTCTCCCAATCAGAACCACCATAATTTGGATATTTTCCACGAATCACTGCTAAATTGCAGGATTCATCAATTCCAGCTATTGCAACTCTTTCAAATAATTCATCAACAGCATTTGCTGCATTATGATACGCATAACCATTTTTTGCCATCCAGTCTGCAAGTCCAAGTGAACCAATTCCCAAAATTCTATATTCAGTATTATGTTTATCAGCTTCTGGAATAGGCGGAGTTGAAACATCAATTGTATTATCCAATATCCTTACTGACAATCTTGTCATAGAATCAACTTCTTCATCCGTATTAATTTCTGCCCAATTCAATGAAACTAAATTACAAGTATGAGTCTCACCAGATTCAACAGTTTGAGTAACGGTCTTTCTATCTTTACTCAAAACTTTAGGAGTTACTTTAGAAGGTGAAAAATTTGAAAAACTTTCAGTACATAAATTTGCATTCCCAATTAAACCGCAATGTTTATTTGGATTTGCAGTATTAGTGTTATCTTTATAAAAAACATAAGGAAGTCCTGTCTCAACAGTAGTCTTCAAAAATGTCTTAAAAATATCTTTAGCCTTAACTGAATCTTTACATTCCAAAGTTTCATCTTGTTCAAGTTTCAAATAAACCTCATTAAATTTATCGCCCCAAAGTTCAGCTAATTCAATTCCTTTCTTTTTTCTAACTTCATGAGGATCAAAAAGAGTCCATTTTTTATCTTCATTAACTCTTTGCATAAATAAATCGGGAATTACAATCTGAGGGAAAATGTCATATGTTTTCTTACGCTGATCTCCATTTTCAGTTTGAAGTTCTAAAAAATCTCTAATATCCCTATGCCAAACATCAAGAGCAACAGTAATAGCTCCAGAACGTGAACCAAGTTGATTTACAGCAACAGCAGTATCATTAATTAGTTTAACCCAAGGGACAACTCCTCCTGATGCTCCTTTAATATTTTTAATTCTAGCACCATGAGACCTAACTCTTGAGATATTAACTCCAACTCCTCCCGCGTTCTTTGAAATTTGTGCTAATTGGTCAAGAGTATAATAAATAGAGTCTAAACTATCGTCCATAGCAGTAATAAAACAAGAGGCTAAGTTTCCATTTGGACGTCTCAAATTTAAAATAATTGGTGTTGCTAGTGAAATTTTCCTTGAGGCAGTTGCATGGTAAATTTGTTTAGCAATTTTTAATCTATCTTTCTTCTTCTCAGGTAACGCAAGAAGTAACGCTATTGTCATATACATATCTTGAGGCAATTCAAACACTTCCCCTTCAAGTTTCATTAAATACCTAGTTCTCAAAAGATTCATCGCAGCATAATCATAATATTTATCGTAAGCCATGTCCCTAAGTTTGCCCATCTCAATAAGCTCCTCTTTAGAGTATTCATCTAAAATTTTGCTATCATAAACTCCTTCCTTAACAGCTTGTTTCAAAAATTTATAATAAGGTCCATATCCAAAACTTTCATAACTCCTAGTCCTCTTAGCTTTTTTATACAAATTTAATAACAATAATCTCGCTCCAACAATTCTCCAATCCAAATTCTTGAAATCATCATCCATATTAGTTAAACTAAGAGCAAGATTGATTAAAGTCTCTTGAACCTTTTCTGTACTCATATTATGTTGAATATTCAATTGTACGTGAGACTCAAGAACCAAAGGATTAACTTTAGTCCCTTCACATGCCCATTCTATAACCTTCTTAATCTTTACAACATTAAAAGGAACTTTAGATCCATCTCGTTTTACTATTTTTAATTGATTTGCCATTTTTTGAGTACTAAAAGAAGATAGTACAAACTAGAAGTTTACACCCCTTTTCTTCCTATATAGTTTTCTCGAAAAAGAGATTATAAATGTTTGTAATTCCTTAATCGTATAAACACAATATCTGATAAAAAATATTAAGAAATACCACAAGATAGGGGATTGTGTGAATATTTTACCCATACAAAACATTTATATATTAGCCCTTAAAAAAGCCATTAAAAGCTCAACATTATAAAGTATCGAAAATTATAACTGTTATGATTGAAGAACTTCAAAAAAATTGCATTGATATTTTGAAACATAACTTTGAATTAAAAGATAATAATAGAGTACATATTTTATTTGACACTAAATCAAAAATGTCAGTTTTACTAAAAGAAGCTTATGAAAAGGCATGTCAAAAACTCGCTAACTCCCATGACTTAGTAGATTTTTACAAACAAGACATAGATTGGTTAATTGAAGACATACAGAAAAATTATTACAAAGAAGATGTCGTAGTTTTAATACAATCAGACTCTTTTAGAGTATCTAAATATAGGTGGAGAAATGAACTCTGTTCTAAAGGACTCAAAGTAATTGAACATTCTCATTTGAAAAAAATAAAAGAAAAAGAAATTGAGACATACATTAAATCTCTTACATTTGACACCCCACATTACAAAGAACTATGTAAAAAACTCTGTTCTAAATTAGAAAAAACAAGAAACATAGAAATTATTTCAAAAGAAGACTCTATTGCTAAATATTCTGGAGAGATGGAAAAGTGTGTTGTAAACACTGGAGACTTTAGAAAACAAACACAATATGCTTCAAGGTATCCAATTGGAGAAATAATAACTGAATCTAAAGACCTTTCAAAATTAAATGGAGAAGTTGAAGTATATGCTTTTCCAAATTTGAAACAGGAAACTAAATTTGTAGAGTCATTTAAATGCACATTCAAAAATGGTTTTTTAACAAAACATAATGGGCCAAAAGAATTTCAAGAAATAATTAACATGATTAAAACCGAAAATGAAGAAGGTCTAATCTATGTTAGAGAATTAGGGTTAGGACTAAATAGATATATTAAAAGATTTGATAAACTTGGAGACCCAATTGCATATGAAAGACAAGAAGGTTTGCATTTCTCATTAGGTATGAAACACGGTTTATTCCAAAAAAAACTTTGGCCAAAATATGGAAAAAAATTCTACCAAAGATACCACATAGATATTTATGTAAATGTTAAAGAAATAAAAATAGATCAAAAAACTATCTATACATATGATAAAGGATTTTTTCTGGATTAAATTCACTCCCTACTTTTGACTCCAAAAACAACCTTTCATCTAAATTCAAAGGCCTTACAACTACTTTGTAATTTGAATCTATTCTATTAACTCCAAAATTTCTTTTGTATACTTTTGGAAATTCTGATAACAGTCTACCATAAGCTTGTGATAAATACTCTTCACCAAATTTTTCAGAAATAAGTTCTCTCAAGCTAGACAAATTAGACCTAATTCCTAACTCTTCCCACCTCCCATCATCACCTAAATATTCCGAATAGTAAAATGGTTCAAAAACATAAGGACAATCAACCAATTCTACAAAAACATTAACAGCCATTCCCATTAAGAAATAGTTAATTCCTTATAATAGTTACTAAACACCTACAATCTCTCCTTTGCGAAATTTAATGGTCCTAGGCCCAATATATCCCGAATCTTCGAGTTTTTCTTTTGAAAACTCTACTTCTTCAAGTATTTTAAATACATTGCCAGTAAATAAACCTCCCTTAAAAGGAGTTTTAACGCCACCACTAACTTTATATCCCAGCCTAATTTCGGCACTAAAATCTCCTGAAACAGTATCAGGGTCAAAACTTGCAAAAGAAACTATTTCAATATAATTCTTAGACTTCTCAAATAAATCTAACTCAGAATTCTCTCCACACTCAACTTCAATTACTCCAAGTCCACCTGTTGATTTCATACCTAAATACTCTGCAAATTTTCTGTTTGCAAAAAGGTTCTTAACATGACCTTTTTCCAATATACAAAGTTTTTTCGAAGAAGTACCATATTCATCATAAGGACTTGATGCACCATTATGTAATACAAGAGGATTAGAATAAACAGTTAATTTATCATATTTTGCCTTAATAACCTCCTTTCCAATTTCATATGATGATATATTAAAAAATTTCATTCTCCCCGAGGCATGAGCTATAACAGAATTTGATGAAAGCCCTGGAACAAAAAAATCTTTAGTTGCAACGCCAGTTAGAAATACTTCCCCTTCAAAGTTTTCAGATTTTTTAGCCCTTATAGTATCTTTAACATGATTAATTGCTCTTTGAAAAAAATCTTCATAATTAAAATTATACAAATCATTAATTTTTTGATAAACTATATGCTCAGTTTCATCTCCTTTAATTTCATCTCTTGCAGTTAAAACAAATTCAATGTATGAAGTGTTCTTCTTATATTCCTTGTAAATCTCTGTTGAAGAATTAATAGATTTTTCAGATAAAGAATTATGGAACTCTAAAGAATTCAGTATAACTTTCAAATCATTTTGAGTTGAAGCATCAATTATTGCTTTGAACTCTGCAATTTTTTGGGCAACAAACAAGTTCAAAACACCATTATTAAAATCTCTTTCAAAATCTTTATCATAAAATAAATCGTAATCAATATGAGAGTCTTGAATTTCTTCCTCATCTTTTTCAGGTAAAGTATAAGGTTTTATTTTTCCTTGAGAACAAATAAAAATAGCATCTTCCAGTTCTCGTTTAAAATCATCCTGAGAATCAGTTTCAGACAAAGAAAAAGTGCTTTCTCCCATTAATTCATCATCTTTAGTATAAATTGTAAATGTATATTCTTCCCTTTTTGATTCAAGAAGCGATTCAACTTTGTAATTTTTTTCAACATAAATATTCTGCTTCCTATTCTTTGAAGTATAAATATACCAATTTGAAATTTTGCCCTGACTAATTGCTTCTTGTAATTGTTCTTTAAATAATTCTAATTTGGATGTTTGAACTTGATTCATTTTATTTAAACTCCTCTATAATATTCCTAATTAATATCCTATCTTCTTTAGCTGCAGCTGCATCCATAGGACCAACAACGAGAACTTGAACTCTAAGCGGCCCATTATCAGTAAATGATAGCTCAAAGTTCCACCCATCTTTCATAAACAAATTATCTGAGCTCTTCTGAAAACCTTTTCTCTCCAAAGAAACAAGAAAAGCATTCAAATTAGATTTTTGAATAGATTTTGTACATATTTTCCCCCTTCTCATCCCAGAATCACCTCTTCAATTTTCAGATAAGGTCCACCTTCAGACACACGAACCCACTCTTTGTGTCCTTTACCACAAGAGCCCGCCCCATCAATTTCCCACTCTTTTGAAATTCCAGAGATATTCTTTACAATATCAGGCAAAAAACCAGTTAGTGTAAATCCGTCATAAAATTCATCAACAAGTTTCCCGTTCTCAATTTTTTGACCAGTACAACCTTGAATTTGAACCCCCCAACCTTTAGGATCTTCCATTCCTCCATGTGAGTCAAAAACAAATATTCCATTATCAATAGATTTCAACAACCCATCAAATGTTTCGTCCCCAGATTCAAAATAGGTATTACTCATCCTAGTATAATGTTTATGGTCAAAAGTTTCAAATCTAGAATTTGATGAGTTAATAAGTCCTAACTTCGATTTAGAATACAAATCTGCCATAGGTTCGTTAATCACTCCTTCTTTTACAAGATAAGTTTTAGTTGCTAAATTCCCTTCGTGGTCAAAATAAAAATGGCCGTTCTTACCTTTTATATCTGGATAATCTACAATTGAAACACCTTTACCCCCAATTTGTCTCCCTATCCAAGAAGATGCAAGTGCTCTTCCTTTCATCATTGTATCAGCTTCCATACCATGTCCAAAACTCTCATGTGCAAGAAGTCCACTTAAAGTTGGAGATAAAAGAACTTTGTACTTTCCGCCCTTTAGTTTTTTGGAAGATTTAATATTGTGAACTTTTTCTTTAAACCCTTCTAACTTGTCTTCGCATTTCTTAAAGACGTCATAATTTTCATTTGTAAAAGCTTCATAAACCATTTTAACTGAACCATCATTTGCCTTAACATAAGCAATACATAAAAGAATTACTCTCGGAATTTCTTGATACAAATTTTTAAATTCATTAACAAATAAATGTTTCTCAATTTCTTCAATTAAACCAACCCTCACATTCACAACGTCTGGAAGCTTCATAACTTTTGATTTTAATTCTTGTAATTTCTCAACTTTCTTTTCCAAAGTTAAAATATTTTCCCCTTTAAACTCCGGCAAAAATTCTTTTTTAACTTCAGAACTATCTATACTTAAGTCAAACCTTTCCCTAATATCGTCCTTATTCTTAACTGCTTTATTGACCAAATTATTGAAATTTTTCTCAATTTCTTCTCTTTCAAATGAGGTAGTTCCATATTCCAAGAACTTTTCACCATCCCAAACTCTAAGTTTGACCCCTTTATCAGAATCCTTAGAGATGTCAGTATTTATTTCATCAAGTATAGTTCTAGTCTCACTTGTTGAAAACACATTAGAATCCCAATACAAATCATTAAGCTTTGCATATTTACCTAAACTTTCAAAAATTAAATGTAAATCTTTGATTTCCATAACCTAATTTAGATTCATAAGATATATAAAACTTTTTAGAAAGTTAATGGTAGATTGACAACTCTCATACATAAAAAAAAAGTAGTTCTTTCCAAAATGATCTACGCAACGTCAATGCTACAAATATCTAAAGGATTAATGTTTGCAGGAAAGAAAAAAATCAAAAAAGGAATATGTCTAGTTATGCCTGGAAAAGTGGACGTGAAGTTTGGGGCATCTGTTACAATGATGTTCTGCTTTCATAAGATGCAAATGATATTTATCAAATCAAATCTTGAAGTTGTTGACAAAGTAACACTTAGACCCTGGAAAATAACTTACACGCCAAAAGATAAATGTTGTTACGTAATAGAATCTCTTCCTAAAACATTTGATAACATAAAAATCGGCGATAAAATTGAAATAAAGGTTTAACTTTATTTAAAAAACATTCTCTTAAAAATTGGAATTGAACAAGCAACAGCAAGCACTAAAAACCAATACCAATCAATTGACATAACTGCATTTCTAAATCCTCCCCACACAGTTATAAGCATTAAAGTAAAGAAAAATGTAGCTCCTTTGATAAGTGATATGTCATACCACTTCATATTTTTTCTTAGTTTTTCAGTTAATTTTGTTAAACACATTGTAATCTCCAATTGTGTTAAGAGTATTTAAGTTTAATTATTCCACTTAAGTTAAATAACTTCTCCTATCTTGACCCTACCCGTTAAACCACTAACAATTTTTATCCTAACCTTAAATTCCTTTTTGAACAACTTCTCAACAGCATCATTTACCTTTCCATTCTCAGGTATAGAAGTCACCCACACATCAAATCTATTCTCCTTTAAATTCCATTCAATTTTATCCTTTGAACTTTTAGGCGTAACTCTTAAGGAGATTTTTACTCCTTTCTCAAGATTGATTCTCAACATAAGTTATACTAACTCCCCTTTGTGAGTCTAAAAGTTTCATATTTTTTGCTTCCCCGCTAAAAGAAAACATTCCATCAAACACAACTGTCATATTAATTGAAGTAAGTTCTATTACTGTTTCCTCTAAAGAATATACTAATCCATCTTTTATTTTCAATGTTCCTTCCTCAAAATCTAAACTTAAATCAGTAACTTGTAAAGGGAAAGTAACTCTATTTCTTGCTTCAAAAAGAATTTTCCCGCCACCATTATCAATTGTGTTCTTTCCAAATTCTATTGTGGAAACTGTTCCATCAAAAACTAAAGACTTATTCAAATAAGTAACTTTGCCATCAAAACCTTTCAAAACAACTTCTGAGTTCTGACCTTCAAAACTTCCAGAAGGAATTTTTAGAGAAAACATTTTAGGTTCAACTACCAAATCTCCTGAAATCTCTTTAGAGAAATATTTCAAATCTCCGACCATAATTAAAGAATCTTCTTTTTCTTCACCAAATAATGAGCTTGAATCAAAAAAAAAGAAAACAAAAATTATTGCTAAAAGAATTCCTACAAATGCCAGGTGAATTAAAAAAGGTCTTAAATCAAAAGAGGACTTAGGCTTTTTCTTGCCCTCCGGAAAATCTCCTCCGTATTTATCATGTACCATTACTTTTATCCTCTGAGCTAAAAATTTATAAACCTATCTTACAACTGTTAAGAGTAATGAG
>JBFKKL010000012.1:0-10296 GCA_041631255.1 Candidatus Woesearchaeota archaeon
AATAGATGATTTGCTTTTGTATTTAGAAGAAAATACTCCATTAGTTTATTCTTCAAATGCTCAAGTTTTTGCAGCTCAAGAAATTGCTAAAGCTGATGTATTTCGTGGCCGTATTATAAAATGGCAATACTGGAGGTATTTAGTTTATGTTAATTTTTATTTGACATATGGTGTGTCTAGTATGAAAGATGATAACGTTAAGAAAGTAACTTCTTACAAGAAGAATTTTAGGATTTTGCGTAAATGGATGATAGGAAGTAAATTTAATTCTTTAGGTCTTAGAACAAGATTACAAAAAGAAAAAGGAGAGGATTTGAAGTTTGTTGAAAGGCTTGCAAAATTATATGGTCGTAGTGCAACAAGGGTCAGAAAAGAAGACTTGAAATATTTCGCAATTCAATATGAAAAAGATAAAGAGTTTAGGGAAGAGATGAAAAAGAAATTAGAAATTGATGGAAGTGTTGAGAAGAGTTTGAAAGAACTTCTAAATTGATATTATTATTATTATTATTATTATTATTTCTTGAAAATATAAACAAATATTTAAATAAGATTTTTAGGCCATAATTTTATGTTTAATGGGAAAAAGGCAGTTCACCCTGTTATTGCAGTTACTTTACTTGTTTCATTAGGAGTTTTAGCAGTTGTTGGGTTTCAAAATTGGTATAGTAATTATCAAGCAGGTTTGCAAAACAAAGTGGAAAATCAAGAAACTGAGAATATTCAAACTAAAATTGATAGGGTTGTAGGTTCTAATTTGTATTTTAGAAATGGATTTGATGAAAATATTACTGTAACTGATGTGAAAGTTAATGGGACTTCTTGTTTAATTAATGGAAGCTACAATTCTGGACTCCAAACTTTGGATTTGAGTTCTTGTAATGTAAATTTGTCAGGTAATGTTGAAATTGTAGTTTTTACAAATAAAGGTATTTTCTCTAAGAAAGAATATTTTAAAAACAGTGTCAATTTGGAATCTTCATTAGATTGTAGTTCTTTAAATGGAGGAGAATGGGTTGAAGTTTTAGGTTCAGGCACTTTTAGTACTTCAGATTTTTGTGTTATGAAATATGAGGCTAAAGAAGATAGTTCTGGAGCATGTCCTGATGGAGACACAGTAAATTGTCCCATTTCACAAGCAAGTTCTAGTCCTTGGGTATCAATTAATCAAACAAATGCCCAAATTGAATGTGAAAGCTTAGGGGAGGGGTATCATTTAATTACAAATGCCGAGTGGATGACAATAGCTAGAAATATTGAACAAGTTCAGAGTAATTGGGCAGATAATACTATTGGTTCTACAGTGTCAAGTGGAGGAGGTTTAAAAAGAGGAAATGTAGGTATAACCGATTCAGTATCTTATGATGGGTCTAACCCTGAATCTGGAACTGGGCGTAATACTAAGGCATTATTGAATTTATCCAATGGCGAGGGAATTTGGGATTTATCTGGAAATGTTTGGGAGTGGACAAATGATACATGTTCACAAGCAAATTGGGATACTGGAGCTAATATTGAGTGGACAGTTTCAAGTCCGGATTTGTCTGATTATGAAATTTTGAATGCTGGGCCCTTAGGAAATTATAATTCTTCACATGGTGTAGGGAGATATTATGGGTGTTCTTCTGAAGGAAATCGGTTTATTCGAGGTGGTCTTAACACTTTAGGAGCAACTTCAGGAGTATTTAGTATAAATTTAAATATTGGAGCTTCTACTTCTTCTACTGCATTTGGTTTTAGGTGTGCGTACACACCTTAATTAATAAACATGTTTTTATATTAATTCTAAATTAAGTTTTTATGGCAAAAGAAAAATTAATTATTAAAGATCCACTTTACAAACAGATATTTGTGAAAAAAGAGCATAAGAAATATTTAGATTCTCCTGAGTTTCAAAGATTACGTTCTATAAAACAGTTAGCTTTTGTTGATTATGTTTATCCAAGTGCTAATCACACAAGATTTTCACACTCACTTGGGGCTTATCATTTGATGAAAAAATTAGTTTCTAATAATTTAATGTTTATAGATAGTGATACTAAAAATGATTTGATGCTCTCTGCTTTATTTCATGATGTGGGTCATGGGCCGTTTTCACATAGTTGGGAAAAAGTATTCACACATTTTGATCATGAAAAAGCAACAGAAGAAATTTTGAAGAAGTTTAAACTTGATAAAGTTGCCAAAATAATTGATAAAAAACATAAGTATTCTGCTTTGATAACTTCAGCTCTTGATGTTGATAAAATGGATTATCTCTCAAGAGATGGGTATTTTGCAGGAGCTTTTAGTGGTGTTGAAGTAGAATTTATTTTGCATAGGATGTTTGTTAAAAATGGAAAAATGTGTATAAAGCGCTCAGCACTTCCTAGTGTTGAAGATCTTTTACTTAGAAGAGTTCATATGGGTGAGAGTGTATATTTTCATAAAACATCCGTTCAGTGTGATTTTTTATTTGAACAGATATTTAGAAGAGTAAGAGAAATAATCAAAGAAGATAAAATTTACATACATATAAATAAGCACATAAGAGCCTTTTTTGAGAAGAAAAATACAATAGATGACTTACTTGCTTTAAATGATACAATAATTCTTTCACACATTCATGAGTGGACTGAGAGTAGCGATAAACTTTTATCAGATTTATGTCAGAAATTGCTTAATAGAAATTCTCTTAAAACTATTCGTTTAGTAAAGGGAGTTAATATTAATAAAATTAAGAAAGCTGTATCTAAGAAATATGATTTGAATTATTATTTTGCTGAAAAGAAATTATCTATAAATCCAGTCCAAACTCAGCTTTATGTTGAAGCGAATGAGAAATTAGTTGAAATAGAGAAAGTTTCAGATATCTTCAAACATTATAAAAATAAAAAAATAGATTTTGAATATGTAATTTTTCCAAGAGATGTTAAAATTTAATTTTTTTTTTCTTTTGGAATTAAGAAAGGTAAAAGACTTCTAAACATTCCTTTTTCTGCTAAGAATACAAGAATTGATGTGAAAAGAATTGATAAAAGAACAGTTGCTAGAATTAAACTTACAAATTGTCCTGCTAATTCTCCAAATACTCCTGCTGTAACTGCTATTTGTGCTAAAACTGCTGCTGCTAGTCCTTTTGGAATTAAGGTTTCTAATAATGCTCTCTCTTTATTTTCCATTTCTTCTCTACCAAATACAAGTCTTACTGCAAAGGGTCTGATTAAATAAACTCCTAAAGTTAAAACTGCTGCATATGCAAAAATTAAAGGGTTTGAAAAATCCATTATGATTCCCAAATAAACAAAAAAAAATGTTTTTACAAAAAATGAAATCTCAGCAAAAAAGTTTTTAGCACTTGAAGTATACACATTTCGAACAGTTTTAGATTGTGGCTCATCAGATTTTTTATGTTCTTCAACTTCTTTATTTTTTCCATTAAGAATTGATTTAGAATTTCCAAGCATTAATGCAAAAGCAAATACTGCAATAGCTCCACTAGCTTCAACATAAGCACTTTCAACAAAAGCATAAAGAGCAACAATTAGTGCAACTGATAGCATATAAGCGTTTTTTAAAACTTCGAATTTTCTTAAGAGAATTATCCAAATAAGGCCAAAAATTACTCCTACAACTAATGCTAAAGAAAAAGATGAGAGAACTGTTTTGAATACTCCTGATGCTATAAATTCTCCAGTTTGTATTATTTCTAAAATCGTAATTGTTCCAATAATACATAGGACATCTGAAATTGCACTTTCAAGCGTTAAAACAAGACCATATTTATTTCTAATTTCAACATTTTCAACAATAGGAATTACAACTGCTGAAGATGTTCCTCCGATGATAAAACCAATTAATAATGCTAAAACAGGAGAATATCCCATAAGATAAGTAATTCCAGTAACAACTCCAACTGTTAATGTGAAACTAAGCATTGTTAAAGTAAAAGCGCTCGATAAAGATTTTAGAAGAGTTTTAAATTCAATATTTAATGCTCCTTGAAATAAAATAAATATTAATGCAAAAGTTGCAAAAAGTGATGCTCCTTGACCGAATGTTTCAGGAGTTGCCCATTTTAAATAATTTCCAATAGTGATTCCAACTATAATTAATATTAAAACATCAGGGATATTTGTATGCTTGAAAATTAGTTCGCTTAAAAATCCAATAAAAATAATTCCTGCAATAACAGCAAATGTTGAAATTATGTCCATTGATAATTTTCTTTGAAATTTGTTTATAAATTTATTGCGTTGCAAAAAAGAATTACAAGCTAGTAATACAAGGATTAAAAAACCTTTTTTAGATTTTTGAGAAATTATGCAACTTCTTAGTATTATTAGTGAAGGGGAAGATTTATAATGTAAGAAGTTTGTTGGAATTTATGTTTAAGAAGGGAGAACTTAAAAGAATTGGAGTTGGATTTCTTGCAAGTCTAGGAATTATGGCTTATGCAAATAAACCTAATAGGCCTGAGGTTCCTCAAGTTAGTTCGCCCGAGATAATTCAACAAGTTGATCAAAAAAGGGAAAAGATATCTCCAGAAGTTATTGCTCAGGCTAAAGCAGATCATGAATATGCTATTGAACATCAAGTTCCTGGTGCAGATAAGAACCTATATAAAACTGTAGATCAAATTAATGGCTTTGAGGATTCTTCAATTTATACTGGTGGTTATTTTGATAATAAGTCATTTAATGAACTTTATGAAATTTTGATTAAATCTAGAAGAATAGTTTCTGTTTTAAAAAATGATGAAGAAAAAAATGATAAAGATGATTTTTTAAATTATGTTCGTATTTTAGAGTCTTTTGAAAGTTGGTGGGAAAAATATGGCCATCATAAGTTTTCAGATAAAGAAAATAGTTGGTTTAAAGATTCAATTAGAATTTCAAATGGACTTTTGAGTAATTTTTATAGTTTAGATGATGCTAGAAGACATATAAGGTCTGAAATTAATAATCTAGGTCAAATTGAACTTAGCTTGTCAAGAAATGTAGTTGGTTCTCAAACTATAGGTGGAAAACCGGTTTTTGATTTAATAAATGTTAGACATATAGAAGATGTTCAAAATATTAAACGTTATTCAGAAGAATTTGGAATTTCTTATAGATTAGCTTTTACAATTTATGCTGTTGAAAGTGCATTAGGTGAGAGAGCTGGAAAAAGTAATGCTGAGTTTCCTGCATTTGGCCCAATGCAAGTTAAACTTCAAGCAGTTTCTGATTTTTCCCCTACTGAATTCAGAAAATATTCTCTTGCCACTAAAACTGCGGGAGAACTTGAGAAATTTTTTAGAGACACAAAAGAAGGAAGAGAACTTTCAATTAAAACAGGTATTAAGAAACTTCAATATCTAAAAAATAAATTTAATCTAAGGATTTCTCAAAAAGATAGTGATATGGTTGATATGCTTCTTGCAGGTCAAATGTATAATAGGGGAGAAGGTTCTTTTAGAGTATTTGCGAATAATTTGCTTACGAATGATTCTAAAGCAAATAAAGAGGCAAAGGAGTATGCAAAAAAAATGAATTGGTGTTTTAAATTTTGTTTTAATGTTCCTCTTGAGATTTCTTTTGAGAGCGGTAAAGCTGTTGCAAAATATTCTAAGGTAGTTTAACTTAATTTTTTGACAAACAATTCTTTTAAAAGGAAATTAATTAATTATTTGAAATGGTGTTTCTAGATACATTGTATTATGGTAATAGTGTTCAGGCTTGGACTTATGCTTTCTTAATTATTGTGGGTGCATTTGTGCTTGGAAAATTAGCTTATTGGATTATTGGCAATATAATTAAGAAATTAACTTCTAAAACTAAAACTAAACTTGATGACATAATTATTGATATGATTGAAGAGCCTATAATGCTTGCAATTATAATTTATGGGATTTGGTATGGACTTTCATCATTAACAATGTCTGAAACAGCTATGATTTGGACTTGGAAAGTAATTAAGGTTTTGATTGTAATTAATGTTGCTTGGTTTATTTCAAGATTATTTGAAGCAATTTTTAAAGAATATATTACTCCTATGGCTGAGAAATCTGACACGGATTTAGATGACCAACTATTACCAATTATTAGAAAAGGAATTAAAATAACAGTTTGGGCACTTGCAATAATTATTGCACTTGATAATGCAGGATATGATATTGGAGCTTTACTTGCAGGACTGGGTATTGGTGGTTTATTACTTGCTATGGCAGCTAAAGATACTGTAGCTAATATTTTTGGAGGACTTACAATATATACAGATAATCCATTTAGATTAAAAGATAGAATTAAAATTAGTGGCTTTGATGGAACTGTTGAAGAAATTGATTTGAGGTCAACTAAACTTAGAACTCTTGACGGTAGGCAAGTGACTATACCTAATTCGACTTTTTCTGAATCAGCGGTTGAAAATGTTTCAAGAGAGCCTACTCGTAAAGTTTCAATGTCATTAGGTTTGGTTTATGATACAAAGCCAGATCAAATGGAAAAGGCTGTAAAAATTTTACATGAAATAGCTGAACATAAATCCTTGAATAAAAAACATAAAGTTGCTTTTAATTCGTTTGGAGATTTTTCTCTTGGTATTTTATTTATTTATTATATAAAAAAAGGAGAAAATATTTTACAAACACAACATGAGATTAATATGGAAATTTTGAAGAAATTTAATAAAGCTAAGTTAAGTATGGCATTTCCTACACAGACGATTGAAATTAAGAAATAATTTTTATTTTACTCTTTTCAGCATCTTTTCAGAGAGTTTTGGATAAATATAATTTTCTAAAGTAACTTTATAGTTGATTTCCCATATATTTTTTTTCTTATTATATTTTTTATGCCCTAAATTTTTAGCAACTTCTAAAAATACTTTTTCAACTTCTTCTTTAGTTGGTTTTCTACAACTATTTAGAAACTCTTCACATGTTGTATCAGCATAGTGAGACCTTATTATGTGGGGGTAGAAATGTTCGTTTGTATATTCAAAAAGGATATCTGAAAAATGGGAGGGGTGAATTGGTTCTCCTTTAATATTTGCAAACACAAAATCATCATTTTTTATGTTTTCTAACCTTATTTTTAGTAATTTGGCAATAAATTCGGGCAATTCTTTTTCTATGTGTTGTGGAACTCCGTCTTTGCCTATGAAATTTAGTGTTAAATGATTGTTTTTAAGCTCTAAATCGAATTTTTGCAGTGTTGTGAGGCCCTTGTGTCCGGTGTGGTGAAAATGGTGCTCATTTCCGACTCTAATTTTTGTTAAAAGAAGTATGTATAATGCAATGTGTTCTAAATTTTGAGTTTCTTTGATATCTTTTTCAAGTTTTGTTAGAATTTTTTCATAATTTTCTTTGAATTTTTGAACTAGCTTATATTTTTGTTTTTGTTCAAGATGAATTTTATCTTCTGAATAAAGGTATGTTTTAAGTCCTGAAGTATTCTCGTAACATATATCCCATTGTGGATTATTTTTAGGATTATATTCTATGTTTTTTGCATAAATTGAAAATCCTCCTCTCGCAAGATTTTTCCCGTTTGGAAGTGTTTTAATTCTAGCACCTGAAACTTTTTCAAGAGGGAGAAGAATACCTTTTAGAAAGTCTTTTTCTTTTTCATCAAGTAGTGTTTTGTGAGATTTTTCTTTTAGATAATGTTCAATGATTTTTCTTGTATGTTCAGGGATATTATTGTCTAGAATCCAGTCTTTAGAAGTTTTTTCGTATTGTTTGAAATCTTTAGATTTTATTCTCTTTGTACCTTTTGGAAGAGATTTTTTCTTTGTCATAGAATTAAAATTTATTTCTTCTTTGAAGAAGATTTCTTTTTAACTACTTTTTTTGGAGTAGTCTTCTTTTTTGGCTCTTTTTTTTTAGGAACTGTTGCAGGTTTTGCAGTTATTTTTTTCTTTTTTGAGACTTTTTTAGTTTCTCCATGAACTAAGTGCCTTAAAATTTCAAGTTCTATTTCTACTTTATGTAATCTTTTTTCTAATTTAGTTGAAAGTTCTTCATCTTTTAGAGAATTTTTAACCCATGCAGCAAAATCATTTTTGTGTGGTTGAACATGGTGTTCATACACGTCTTGCGACATGCCTCTTAATTCTTTAGCTAATCCTTTTAATGTTGTAAAGGTTTTTCCACTATTTAAGTAGAAAGTTTTTTCATGTTTTTCAGCCATTTTTAGGATTCTAAGAATATTTCGGTTTTATTATTATTAGTTGTCTTTAATTAGTTATGAAGAACAAAGGATTTAAAGATTAAACTCTAGGCAAAGGAAGTATGGTTTTAGATTTTCCTAAGGATTTGGTTTATGTATTAGATATAAGTATAATTTTGAAAATTACAAAAGAAGATTTTTTAGGTTCGAGATTTTTCTCTCAACTGGTTTTGCCAAGACTTGATCTTCTGAAATTTATTTAATTAGATTTAATTTCTCTTTCCCTACTTGATCTGAATGTAAATCCATTTGCTGTAAACAAGTTTCTTCTAAATTGTGTTGACCTTATCTCTTGTTTTAACTCTTCTCTATTTTCATTAGTTCTGTATTTTATGTATGGAACTTGTTGTTCTTCGAATCTTGCAGGGATATTAGATGATGAAACGTAAACTCTTCCCTTGTATCTTCCTTCTTTAGTTGATTTATCTCTTTGAAAAAAATCTGAATGTTTATATAAATCATGTGAGTTAAATGGATTTTCCCTTTTGTATACTTGCGCTGCTTTTTCAGCAGAATAGTAATTATTTGATGTAGTTTTTAATATAGTAATTCCTTTATCAGATAAATCTTCAGTATAAAAAGAAGCATTAACTAAACTAAACCCTAAAGTTAGTAGTATAGAGCTTGAAATCATATAAATTAACTTATTCATACATTTAGTAGTGTTTTTTTATATATAAACCTAATTGCGATAGGTTTATAATTATAGGGCTCTTGATAAAAGCCACGATGGTTCAAGTATTAAAGGTTGGAAAGAAGAAAATTAATAAAACTTCTTCTAAAAAAGTTGACTCTACTGTGCTTCAAAAAAGAGTAGATCAGCTTAATTCGGAAAAACTTAACTTACTTATAGAAAATGAAGATTTGAAAAGGGAAGTTGAGATTTTAAGGCGTGAAAAACTTAAAGGAGTGGACATGTTCCATATTTAATTTTAATACTTTTATTTATTTAAACAATAATTCTAAAAGCAAAATGATATTAACATATTATAGAATTGCAGTTTCAGTATTGACTTATGCTAAAGATAAATTTAATTACAAATTTAACTCAAAGTGAAAAAGAAAGTTTTAGGAATTTATACCTAAAGCTTATATATTAGATTTTTTCTTTTTTATTATGAAAAAAGTTTTGTTTGTATGTACTCAAAATGTATTTAGGTCTCTGAGTGCAGAATATTTACTCAAGACTTATCTTGTAAAACAAGGTAGTTTAAAAGAAGTTATTGTTAGTTCTGCAGGAACTCACGCTTATCCAGACTATCCCTATTCTTTTACACTTGACAAATTGAAAGAACTTGGTGTTGAATATATTAATCATAATCAAACTAGGATAACCAAAGAAGTAGTTAGTAATAACGATATAATAATTTGTATGACAAAATCTCATAAAAGGATAGTTGAAAGTTTAGGTGGAAAAGCTTTTTTATTTAATGAAGTTGCATTTGGCAGTGAGACAGATTTAGAAGATGATGTTGAGACAGATACTATCGGCAAGAATTTATCACTTGAGGAGTTTGTTATTAAAACAATTGATCGTATTAATTCAGGAATTCCAAAGATTGCTGAATTTGTAGCTAAGGATTAAAATTCACAATTTTATGTGTTTTGTCCCTTTCTACACTTTCATAATATTTAAAAGGGGATTGAAAGTCAGTTTACTTCTTGGTTGATTAAATGAGGCAATTAAGAATACTTCTTAACCGTTCTATAGAATTTTAGATTAGGTTTTAGTATATTTTATTAAATTAGGGTGTTAAATAATATGAATAAAAAAGCAAGAAATTTATCTTTTATGGTAATATGTGGAACAGTTCTATGTTCTTTTATAATAATATTTTTGAATATACAAAGTGTTTTTACTCAAAATACATTACAAAAAATTGAGTTTGAAAAAAACTTAACTGGAAAAATCAAAAATTTAGAATATTTTTCAATTTATGGTGATGGTTTAAATAATATGTCTTTTAATGTAAATACGGAAATTAGTTTTGAAGGCTTAGATAATTTCGAACTTTATGGAGGTATAAACTCACTTCGTAATGTTGCATTTGGTAAAAATTTTTACTATATAAAACAAGAGGATAATAAAATTTATTTAGTTCAC
>JBFKKL010000013.1:0-9842 GCA_041631255.1 Candidatus Woesearchaeota archaeon
TGGTCCAATCAGATTTTAACTATCCTGATTTATTTTCTCCGGGTGATAATAGGACCTATACTTATGTAAATTTATTAAAGTCCTATGATGAGTCAATTCTTGAAAGAAATCTTTATATGAAAGTTTTACCTTATCTAAAAATTACTAGTATGGATAATTCAGGAACAAGTTCGAGTCAAACTCTTCAGACAGTTCCTAAAGAGTTTTTTATATTTCCAAAACCTCAGGAATTTCATCAGGTAAATGGCAACATTGATCTTTATAGGTACAATATTTACGGGAATGATTTAGTTCAAACATATTTTATTAATGAGTTAGTTAATGATTTAACGTATAGTAATCCAATTTCGATTCAAACTGAAACATCAGGAGAAGGTCTTAATGATATATTTATATTTGGAGATTTTGCTTCTAAAGACTTTTTTAGGACAGTAACATATGACCCAAACCAAAACAAATATATTTATCAAATAATGACTGGACCTATGGATAACTTTTTCGGACCTATGACAACAACACAAAGGCAAGAGTTATTAGAAGGTAAAAGGTCTCCTTATGTATTGTTAACTCCAAATTCAAATACAATTGAATTTGATATTTCTAAAATGAAACAGATTATAGATCACTTTGGAACTTATGGAGATTATCAAATTCAAGCATATGTAATTCCACTTGATGGAAAATGTGATTTTGATCAGTCACAGGTTTTATCGGGGAGTGAAATTCAAATGAGGGGACTTACATCTCCTCAAATAATTAATTTTCAAGATCCTAATATTGTTGAGAATGAGGATATGGAAACTACTCAAGGAAATACTATTAATTCTACAAATGATGGAGTTAGAATAGGAGATGAGTCAATTCCTCCAGGAAGAACTTATTACAATAAGACTGCAGATATGATTGATTTAGTATTAAGTGATGGTACAACTAAATCTGTTTCATTTGTATACCAGTTAAATGATAGCTTTACTCAAGAAATATATTTGAAAGGAAATGAATCAAATGATACTTTAGAAATTAGAAAGGATATTTCATTAAAAGATGTTGTTTTTGGACTTTCTTCAATTAAACGTTTCAAAAATGATACTCAATTAAAAGAAGAAGCTGAAAAAACTTTCGACATTATGAGCTCTTTAAATTTAAATAAAGAACTTAAGACTAGTTATACTTTATATGGGAAAAGAACTAATTCTAAAGTTACCTTTTATAATGTTCCAGAAAGCAATAGAAAAAATTTAACGGTGTATGCTATTTTTAATAAAGAAGAAGTCTCAGATGTTCGAGATATTAAAATATTAAATGATGGTGGTGGAAAAAGATTTTATGTTGATGCAGACCCAATTATTGGTTGGTATTTTAATGAATCGGAAGATAATGAATCTATAGAGTATGAATTACCAGGTGATGGTGGAGATGGTGGAACAATAATTATTACTGAAGAGCCTATTTTATTTAATGAAGGAAATTTAATTGTGACTTATAGGGAAGAAGGTTGTTTACCGAATGAAGCTTATTTATTTGATTTTGATTCTTTAGAGAATTCAAAAGTTTACTCTCCTGGCTCAAATAAATTTTACAAAGTTTGTGTTGACCATATTACTGAGTCTCTTTCTACAAGTAAATCAAATAATTATATTAGAGTTTTAAATTATACAAATAGTTCTAATGTTTCTTTAGATGGAGTTTTTGGTAATTTGGAAGTATATCTATCAACTATAAATTTGGATCCTATTTGGGATATAAAAATACAAAAAGAAAATCCTGTTGGAGATTATTCTTGTTTGGGCTCAGTTAATAACGAACAAAACTCTTTTTTTGGAGATTGTGGTTATAATCAAAACAATAGAATTTGGATACATTTAGATTCTGACACGATACCACCAACAACAACTCTTAATATTCCATATCTTGCCCATTCTATTTATGCAGAAATAGAATCAGTTGATAACGTTGGAGGTTCAGGAGTTAGTTCAATTAATTATTGTATTGATGAAGATAATTTATGTAACCCTTACGGAGAATCAGGAAAAGAGATACTAGGCGCTTCAGGAACTATTTATTTAACTTGTGATTCATTTAGTTCTTGTGTTAGGTATGTTAGATTTTCTGCAACTGACAATGAAGGGAATGTGGAAACAGTAAACTCTGAAGAGGTTAGAATTATTGAGAAAGGTTCTGCTTGCAGTGCAGATTGTACAGCGAATCCTGCTCCAGGGAGATATTTGAAAGAGTGTAATGGATTAAATAGTTGCCAGTATTATAAATATAGGCCAGGCAATATTTTTGATAGTGGAGATTATGTTGCAGGTCAGTGTGATTATAATGTTAAAGGGGCGTACGTATACTATAACTCAACACACAATATACAATGTCCAAGTGGTCCTTTTAGGGTTAGAAGTGATACTGACCAAATAATAAATACTATGGGTTCAAACTGTGATTATTTAGGTGCTATACCTTATCCAATCTTTTTCAATGGAGAACTTATAACTATGAAAGTATTATCTTGTTTTAGATATTAATTAAAAAATTCTTTGATTTTTTTTTCTGTGTCTCCAGTTGCTTTTTGGAGGTGGTAATGTTTTGGAAATATATTTTTGTATAGTGGCCACATAAATCTATTGTCCATTAATATAATAACTCCTTTATCATCAATTGTCCTTATACAACGTCCTGCTGCTTGAATTATTTTATTCATTGCAGGTTGAACATATCCGTAAAGTTGACCTTTTGCAAATTTTTTATCGTAGATTCTCATAACTCCTTGAGTATAAAGATCTGGAACTCCAAGAGGAAGGCCAACAACTATTACTAATTCAAGTGCTTCTTTTGGTAAGTCTACTCCTTCTGCAAATGAACCAGATGTTACTGCTAAAAGAACTTTTGATCGTTGAGAAAAACCTTTGAATTCTTTAATATATTCTTCTTTTTTCTCTTTGGACATATATCTTTGTTCTTTTAGAACTTTTCTTTGAAGAAGGTGAAGTGGAATATTTGCTGAAACTTTTTCCATAAAGTCATATGAAGGGAAAAAAATTATTGCATTTTTTTCTAAAAGAGAGTTAAGATAAGATTGAATATAATTTGCAATTTTTTTATACATATCATCAGTTCTAACTGCGTATCTTGAAGTTACATTTTCTTCAACAAGAACTAGTTGTTGATCTTTTTCAAATGGAGAGTCTAATTCTAAGAGTGTACATTCTCCTAATCCTAGAATGTCTTTGTACATTGTAAGTGGACTTAATGTTCCTGACATTAAAATTGCCGAGTGTGCTTCTTTAATTATGTCTCCAGAAATTTCCGAAGGGTCAAGACATTCGATTTTAATTTGTAAAATGGGTTTTCCTTGTCTTGTTTGTTTTTCAACTATTCTTAGATAAGAATCTTCATCAAGACTTTCCCATAGTTCTAGAAAATTTGCAATTCTTGAAATGTGTGAAGTTATTTTTTCTTCTAAAATTAATGCTGACGCTACTCTTAATTTTTCAATTATGTCTTCAAGCTTTTCTTTGTGATGAGAAAGATAGACATCTAGAAAGTTCTTTTTTGTTACAAGGTATTCTTGTATATTATTTTGGGTTTTTGTCATGTAAATTTCTTCTAAAGATTGTCTTAATGTATCAACATATTTATCATATTTTTCTGATTTAATGTGGTCTTTTAATTCTTGGAGTGAAAATCTTATTAATTCAGTTGAAAGAGTGTAGGAGTGAGATTTTCTTATTCTATCGGGTAAATTATGGGCTTCGTCAACTATAATAATACAATCATCAAGGCCTCTTCCAATTTTACCTAAGAATGTTTCAAGCATCCCTCTTTGAAATAGATAATTATAATCACAAATTATTACATCGGTTTTGAAGGCTTTTTGTTCTGCTAAATAATATGGGCAAAAACCGCAAGTTGATTGCTTTTTATCTGAGACTAAATCTTTATCAGGGTAGGTATTTTTTGAAAGCTCAATGAACTCTTCAACACTACAAAAATCTTTTGATGATTTTTTGAAAATTTCTTTTTTTATATGGTCTAAATCTTCATTTTTTGTATTTTTATAATTTCCACATTTTCCTGTAAGTCTTAGTTTTTTACAAAAATCAAGAAAATCTTGAGGTTGCTGATGTTCTTTATCCTCATGTACACACATACTCCTTTTTCCGATAAATGCTACATATGAGAGAGTTTCATTTGATTTTTGTTGAATTTCTTTAAGTGTTTTAATATATTGATTAGCTTGGGTTTGTCTTGAAGTTAAACAAATAACTGTTTTTTCATTTTTTTTTGCATAATAAAGAGCAGGAGCTAGCCCTGATACAGTTTTTCCAAGTCCAGTTGGTGCTGAAACTAGGATATTATTTTTTAGTTTACATGCACTATAAACTTCCTTTATGAAAATATCTTGGCCTTTTCTAGTGTTCTCATAGGGAAAATTTATTTCTTGAAAAAACTTATCCATAGAAAGTTTTATTGATTTGTTTTTATAAGAGTTATTGAACTAAATTTATCCGTAAGTTTACTTAGTTACAGAACCGTATCCAAAGATTCTCCATTTGTTTCCATCGAATCTTCTAAATAGGACAACCCTATCTTTGTCAAATGCCATTACAGGTTTTTTTAATTTGATAGTTGCTTTTTGTGGGTTTGCATATGAAACAACTCCAACAGTTGTCATTGAATTTACAATCATCATTAAAGGTTCACTTTGGTAAATAGGTTTTACTTCAATTTCTTCATTTGAAGTTATAATTTTGTCAAAAAGATTTGTTTCAAATGAAATTTCCCAAGATGGCTCTTCAAGTGTTCCTTTTATACCTGCAATTTGTCCAACTAATGAATCTGATTTTGTTAAAATAGGATCTAGTTTTGTCATAATTGCAACACTTCCTCCTGGGTGCGCTTCATTAAGTAAATCTTTGTCTGACTTTAGACCTTCAACTTTAGCAAATACTGGTGTATATACAGTTTTTCCTTCTTTTGTTTGTTTAAGACCAGGCCTTATTTCAATTTCATCTCCGACTTTTAGAGTTCCTTTTTTAAGTGATCCTCCAAGAATTCCTCCTTTAAGATTTTCATAAGAATCTCCAGGTTTATTAATGTCAAAAGATCTTACAATGTGCATTCTTGCGTCTTTATCTAGTTCTCTTTGAGGATCTTTGAAAGTATTGTTAATATATTTTAGAAGTTCTGAAAGATTTGCTCCGTGTTGAGCAGATAATGGGATTATTGGAGCGTCTTTTGCAAAAGTTGTACTTAAGAAGTTTTTAATTTGTTTGAAATTTTCAATTGCTTCTTCTTTTGTTACAGTGTCAATTTTGTTTTGAATTACAATTATGTTTTTAATTCCTGCAATTTCAAGAGTTTTTAAGTGTTCAATAGTTTGAGGTTGTGGGCATTTTTCATCGGCTGCTACAACTAATACTGCTGCGTCCATAACTGCTGAACCTGAAATCATTGTTGCCATAAAACTTTCGTGACCTGGAGCATCAACAATAGAGAGTTTTCTAATTGCTTTTGAATTTGGAATTTCTTTTACAGAATAATTTGATCCGTCTGAAAAAATTGTAAAGTTAGTATAACCAAGTTTAATTGTAATTCCTCTTTTTTTTTCTTCTGAGTGAGTATCAGTCCAAGTTCCAGATAAAAGTTTAGTTAGTGTAGTCTTCCCGTGATCTACATGTCCTACGATTCCTAGATTTAGAGTTGGTTGAATTGGGAGTGTCATTGAAAAAGTAAAGGAGGGAGGTTATATAAATATTACGTAGTTTCTTTTTCCAAGAATGAATGATGAATTAAAATGTTTGATACTCAGAAAAGTCTTTGAAAAGAATCAATTTAAAGGTTTGAAGCTTTCTTTTGCTATAAATTGGTTTGAGAAAATTGAAAGACAGAATCAAAATTTAGTTAAATCATTAGAAAAAGAATTTACTTCAAACTCTGGAAAATTTGAGAAAAATAAGTATTTGAAACAATTTGTCAAGTTAGTTCGTGAGGAGTTTGGACAGCAATATGGACAATTTTTGACATCAAAATATTCTAAAATTAGAAATATGTCTGTTCTTAATATGAAAGAAGAGGATTTACAGTCTCTTTTGAAATATCACAAGTCTAGTCGAGAGAGATTTGATTTTTATGATGAAATTTATTCTAAAATTTTTTCTTGGTATAAACCTCAAAGAATAGCAGATATGGGTTGTGGATTAAACCCTTTAAGTTATGTATTTATTCAAAAATATTGTGAACCTGAGTATTTTGGCTCTGATTTGAATGAAGAAGATATGAAATTTTTAGAAAGTGTTTTTACTTTTTTTAATTTCAAAGGAAAATTTGAAGCATATGATTTGACAGGTCCGAAAGTTCTATATGATGAAGATTTGCAGAACTCTGATATGGTTTTCTTGTTTAAAGCACTTGATAGTGTTGAGAGACAAAAAAGACACTTTTCAAAAGAGATCTTGTCAAAGATAAATGCTAAACATATAGTAGTTTCATTTCCTACTCAATCACTTGTTGCAGGAAAGGAATTTGATTTGAAAAAAAGGTCTTGGCTTGTTAAATTTATTGAAAAAGAAAACTGGAAATACGAAGTTTTTAATGTTGAGAACGAGATGTTTTTTTTGATAACTAAAAATTAAATAATCTAGATATTTTTAGGATTTTTGTATTCTTCTTTTTGCCCCATAGATTCTAAAATTCTACTAACATTTAATCTTTTTTTTGTTTCGTCAGAAACTTCTGATTCGATTAGTTTGATGATTATATCTAACTTACTTTCAATTGTTTGAAATTTTGTTTCCATTAATGCAATTTTAGTTTCAATTAGCTCTAACTTGGCTGTTGACATATTTTCAGTTTGATTATTTTGATTTGTAATTTGTTGACTTGCTTCGTGAGCTTGAATAAAAGGGTTTGAACTTGGACTTTGCATTCCATTAAAGTTATTTTGTCCCATAGAGAAATCGTTTTGTGGGCTTTGATTTGGCAGTTGGGGAAGACTTGGTGATTCCTCAAAAGGATTTTCCAAAGGTGTTAATTGTTCAGATGTTGAATTTTTTGTTTCACTTAAACTAGGAATAGAATAATCGTCGAGCTTGTATTCACTTTCTTTTTTTTTGAAAGGATTAAACATAGTTTATTTATTTCTCTTTTATTCATATAGCTTTTTTCTAACTCTTAGGTAAATAGTTGGAGATTTTTCTTTGAAATTGTCACTTTGAAGAAGAGTCATAATTTTATATGAGTATTTTTTGATGAATTGGCTAGAATGAAAGATGAAAAAAGGGAGATTCTGAAATCTTTTGAAAATAAGCTTAAATCTCGACTTGACAAGGATACTTTGAATAAACTTTTTTCAGGAGATTTTGATGATGATTTGAAAACTGTTGATTATGAACAGTTTAGGTCAGAAACTTTAGCTAAGAACTGGGGATTTTTCGAAAAGGCCTGTAATTTTGCAGAGAGAATGTTTCCTTTAGCCCCTGATAAGAAAACTAAGGAGAGAATTGAGGGAGAATTAGAAATTGCTCACTTGAAATGTTCTGCCACAGGAGTTCAAAGTTTAACAATTTTAGTTAGTGGTTTGATTGTTCTTTTAGGTCTTTTTATTTTCATGTTTTTACAAAGTTCGACAATTGGATTTGGAATTGTTTTGGTTGGGTTTGTTGCTTATTTTATAATGCTTAATTTGACTAAAATGCTTGCAAATAATTATATGTCTAAAGCGCAAGATCAAATAGTTTTAGCTGTCTTTTATATTGTTGCTTACATGCGTTTTAATTCTAATTTTGAACTTGCAATAAATTTTGCTGCACATTATTTAGGGCCACCGCTTTCACTTGATTTTAAGAGATTGTTATGGCAGTTAGATAATGCGGAATACCCTTCATTAAAAGTTGCTTTTGATAGTTATCTTGAGAGGTGGAGAGATGATAACTTAGAATTTTTGGAAGCGATATATTTAGTTGAATCGTCTCTTTATGAATCTGAAGATTTTAGGAGAATTTCACTTCTGGATAAATCACTGGATATTATTTTACAAGGAAATTATGAGAAAATTTTGAATTTTGCCCAAGTTCTTCGTGAAAAAGTTCAATTTTTTAACATGATAGGTGTAGTTCTTCCTGTTTTAGGACTTATTATTTTGCCTTTAGCAGCATCTTTTGGAAATCCTAAAAGTGTTTGGGAGGTTGTGTTGATTTTATATGATATTTTGTTTCCAGCCTTTGTTGCTTATTTTGGTTTTACAATTATTTTCAATAAGCCTGCAGGAGCAAATTCAATAAAAGTAAATAAGAGAATTAAAGATATTGATAAGTTGCAGAAATATAAGATGAATTTTTTTGGAAAGCCTGTTTTTTTAGATGCCAAAGTTCCTGCTATAACAATTTTTGTTTTATTTTTATTTATTGGTTTGATTCCAATTTTTGTTCATGCATTAGGAGATGAGATTGAAGGTAAGTGTACAACAACTTTAGAATCTTCTATAAGTCAATCTTTTGCAGGATCGTTTAGCCCTAGTTCTCCATTTGGAACTTTCCAAGAATATAAATTTATTGATAAAGGGGAAGGATATTGTTATGGCCCTTATGGTTTATATCCTGGATTACTTAGTGTTTTTTTACCTATGTCACTTGCTTTTGGAATAGGTTATTATTTTAGAATTAGATATAAAAATTTGATTCACATGCGTGACAAGACTAAACAACTTGAAAAACAATTTCCTTCAGCAGCATTTCAACTTGGAAATCGTATTAATGAAGGAATGTCAGCTGAAATTGCTTTTGGAGCAGTTGCTGAAACAATGAGGGGAACTGAAGCTTCGAATTTTTTTGGGGCAATTGATACTAATATCAAATTTAATGGGATGAGTATTGAAAAAGCAATTTTTGATGAGCATGAAGGAGCAATTAATAATTATCCGTCCGATATTATAACTTCAAGTATGAAGATTTATGTTAAGGCATCGGAAAAGGGTCCAGAAATTGCAGCTAAGACTTTAATTGATTTGTCAAGATATCTAAATGAAATTCACTTGGCTCAAGAGAGACTTAAAGATTTACTTGCTGAAAGTTTAGGTTCTATGAAGAGTCAAGCTAGTTTTTTAGCACCAGTAATTTCAGGGGTAGTTATTGCAATTGTATCGCTTGTTACATTAATTATGGGTAAATTGTCAGAAGCTACTAATAGACTTGCAGAAGATTCTTCAGCAGGGATTAGTGGAGCATCGTTTTTGGGCGAAAGTATTCCTACATTTTTATTTCAAAGTGTAGTTGGAATTTATGTTGTATTTTTAATAATAATCTTAGTTTATATGGTAACTAATTTGGAGAATGGAGATGATCCGATTAATACTAAATATCAAATAGGTGAGAAGTTAATAGGTGGAATGATGAAATATTCTTTGATTGTAGTTTTAGGAATTATTGGGTTTAGCTATATGGGAGCAACAGTTCTAAGTGGACTTGTATAGGGTTAGATTTATCTTATAATATGACACCAAATATTTATAAATCTCAATTATAGGATTTGGACTATGAATATGCTAAGTAAATTCAAAAAAGGTCAAGGATTGCCTCTTAACACAATTGTTATTGCGATTCTTGTTGTTATTGTATTACTTGTAATTGTTGTTTTTTTTACAAGTAATGTGGGTGAGACAGGTGAGCAAATCGAGGGGAATAGTCCTACTTCATGTTCAATGAACAATCCTGCTATTGCAACTATTTATTCAGATAAAACTGATAGTGATTTTGCAACTGCTGATGATGATGGCGGATCGGATGATAGTGTTTGTGATGGAGCTGGCTACACTAGTGTTAGAGGTGTCCCTAATTGTTGTGTAA
>JBFKKL010000014.1:0-9715 GCA_041631255.1 Candidatus Woesearchaeota archaeon
ATGCTATGAACTGATTCTTTTCTACATTCTATACATTCATAAATACAAAACTCAGATTTAATTGCTCCATCGTTTATAGATTCAATTATGTTTCTTAATCTATTTTGAATAATTTCTTCCCTAGCTTCTTGAGTTCTAAAATCTTTTTCTCTTTTTATTTTCCTTCCGTGTCCAATCGGGAAAAGGCCGTGAGGTTTTCCATCTAGCTTACGCATTTTTGCTTTTTCAGGCCTCCCCATACGAGCTCCAATATATGAACCTCCTTTTTCCCTAATTTTAATTTTTGAATTTTCTGAAATGATTTGACAAGAATTTTGAGTTATGTTTTCTTTTGCATACTCAATTAATTTTTCTATGTGCTTCTCAAAATCCTTAATGTCTTCAATTCCTAAGTTGGTTAATAGTTGTTCTTTTTCTTCTTTGTTTAAAATAATTATAAATGCTTCTTTTTCACTATGAACATTTTCAATTGGATTTTTTTGGAATGTGTGTTCAAGCCCTAGAATCTCAATTAATTCTTTTACCGTATGTTCTATTTGCACAACTTCTTTTGAGAACTCTTCTTTATGTTTTAACAAATTTTTTAGGAGTGAAATGAATTGATTTGTTGTTAGGTTGTCCCAATAAAGAGTATGTGAAGGGTGAAGGGGAAGATTATACTTTTTTGAGATATTAACTGCCTCTTTAAGATTAGGTTTGTTTGTAAAGGGATTTTCGAGAATATGTTTTATGTTTTTGTCAGTATTCTTTTTGAGAAGGGTAGAATAGTCAAAAGTCATAGAAAAACTTTAGTTCAAGTTTTTATATAATTTTGTTTAATTTAGCTGTTGTCTTTAAATAGGATTAGAAAGCTTTTTAAAGAAAGTTTTTTATTTTTACCATATGAAAAAAAGAAATGGATCTGTAACAAAGGATTTTAATGAAGCTTTAGGGACTGTGAGAACAGTAAGTTATGTTTTTTTAGGTGTTGGACTATCACTTTTTTTATTAAATATTAGTTCTTTTTTGGCATTCTTGCCTTCAAGATATTCGGCTGTGGCATTTGATTTGTCAGTTTTCAGTTCAATGATAATTGTAATTTATTCAGTTTATATTCTTCACCATTACAAATAAAATGAAGAATAATTTTTTTAAGAAATTTTTTTCAAATGAAGTTAGAAGAGAGATAGATGTTTTTTTTCTAGCTTTGGGAATTACTATGCTTCTTTTGAACATTACTACTTGGATGAATTTTAGTTCTTATCTCAATGTGACTGGTTTAAATATTTCTTTCCCTTCTAAAGGGTTTTATGTTTCTGTTTCAAGTTCCTTGTTTTTGATAGCATATACACTTTATTCTTACTTTGCTCAAAGATGATTTCATATATTGTTTTATCTTTGGTAATTATTGCTTTTATCATATCGTCTCTTGAAGATATTAAGAAAAGGGAAGTTTATGATTATATTACCTTTTTTTTGACATTTGCAGTCTTGGTTACAGCAATTGCTCACAGTTTTGTTGAATCTTCTTTAGTTCCTTTGAAATATGTCGGATTTGGCCTTTTAATAGGTTTTGCACTAGGTTCACTTTTGTATTATGTAGGAATGTGGGGAGGAGGAGATGCGAAATTTTTAATAGGGTTTGGGGCTGCTAGTTATTATCTTATTAATTTCATGAAAGAGCCACTTGGATTTTTATCAAATTTTGAGACTGTTTTGCAAGTTTATGTGAAACCTTTTTTCATGTATTTTCTAGAATATTTTTTATCTTTTCTTTTAATATTTGATTTTATTTTCTTATTTTTACTTTTATTCTTTTTTGCAAGGGCAAGCTCTCATGAGAGAAAGAAAAATATTTTTAGACTTTTTTTCATTATACTTTTACTTTCAACAGGTCTTTTAGCAGGAATTGAAGGAAGCTCTCTTTTACTTTTAGGGTTTTTGGCGTTCTTGCTTATATTTTTTGGAGAAGATGAACTTTTCACCTGTATTTATTTAGTTCTTAGAAGAAATGTAAAGAGACTTAGGGTGGGTGATTCTTTAGAAGAAGGCGAGAGAAAAAGATATTCGGTTCCTGAATTTTTAAGAAAAGAAGATTTAAAAGAGCTAAAAGAACACCACTCAAAAATTAAATTTAAAGTAAAGAAATTTTTTCCTCTAGGGACTTTAATTACTCTTAATTATATAGTTTATATTGTTAAAGTTTTATCTCTTGATTCTACAACAATACTTCTTTTTGCCTTTTTATTGTTATTTTTAGTTTATTCATTTTTTATTGGGGGAATTTTAGCATTAATTATCTTGTTTTTGCATTTTCTGAGAAAACCTGCAATAGTCTCAAAACAATTTAAAGGTTTTGAGAAGATTTCATTTTTAGTACTTACAATTTTTACTTTGGTTGGTTTTTATGTAAATGTGAGCATAGGATTAGTTTTCCTTATTGGATTTTTATATTATTTTGTGAAACTTGTTAAAGTTCTTGAGAGTGATCTTTTCATTAAGCCTAAGAAACTAGAAGATATTGTGCTTGGAGATTGGATTGCTCAAAATATAAGAGTTGATAAGAAATTAGTTTTTAAGGCTGAAGAATTCAAACTAGGTGTTAATGAAAAACAACTTGAGAGAATTAAACAATTAGCAAAGAAAAATTCTTCTCTTAAAACTCTTCTGGTGAAAGATGGAATTGCTTTTCTACCGCCTTTATTCTTAGGATTTTTGGTTTTGATATTTTTATAGTCACTAATAGTTACAACAATTAGTATTTAAAAAAGCTGACTAAGTAATCTTTATAAAGCGTTTGGCATTTTCTTAAGGTATACAATGGATAGGGAGAAAAAGCAAACTATTGAGCTTGTACGTATTGCAGGAACGGATATTAACGCTAAATCTACACTTCTTTATGGTTTATCAAAAATCAAAGGAGTTAGTTACGTTTTTTCCAATGCAATTTGTAAAGTTTTAGGTTTTGATAAAAATCAGACTATTGGTTCATTGCAGGAAAAAGATATTGAAAAGCTTGAAGCTTTTTTGTCTGCACCTGATAAAAAAAATCTACCTGAATGGATGTTAAACCAAAGAAAGGAAACTTTTACAGGTGAAAACTTACATTATAATGGGAAAGATTTAGAATTTCATGAAATGCAACTTAGAAGAAAGTTGTATAAAACTAAGAGCTACAAAGCAGCTAGAGTTAAAGCTAGATTGCCGCTAAGAGGACAGAGAACTAAATCTAACTTTAGACGTTCAAAGACTCTTGCAGCTATGAAATCAAAATCAACAGGAGGTAAAAAGTAAATTAGAGAATGGGACTTCCTATTAAACACAGAAAAAAATACGTCTCACATAAAAAGAGATGGGATAAAAAAGTTATTGTTGATGAAGAAGTATTAGTTAATGATTATGCTCTTAAAAATAAAAAGGAAATAAGAAAAGTTGAACTTCTACTAAAAAAATTCAAAACTATTGCTAAAGAACTTAACAGAACTGATGAACTAAAACAATCAGAGCAGGCTCAACACTTCTTAACTTCACTTAAGGCTAAAGGGTTTTTAGCTCAAGAAGCTACTAGATTAGATGAAGTTTTGGACTTAGGTTTAAGAGATATTCTAGAAAGAAGGTTATCAAATATTGTTTATAGATTAAAACTTGCTAAAACTCCTTCTCAAGCAAGACAATTTGTTTCGCATAAACACATTACAGTTGGTGGTAAATTAGTTGACTCTCCATCATATTCGGTAAGTTTAAGTGAAGAAGTTACAATTTCCTTTGCTTCAAACACAGCCCTTTTTGATGAAAATCATCCTGAAAGAAAACTTAATGTTGAAGGTATGGAAGAACAAATTGAAGAGTTAGAAGAAACTCCTGAAGTTAAAAAAGGTCCAACGCCTGAACAAGAAGCAAGAGAAGATGATGCTGAAGTTGATGAGGTGAAAGAATAAAAATGGCGGCTAAAGCAGAAACTGTAGAAGTTAAAGAAACAAAGAAAAAAGCAGCTCCTAAAAAAGAAGCTAAAGTTGAAACTCCTGTTGTTGAAGAAAAGACACAAGAGCAAATCAAAGAAGAAGTTTCAAAACATGAATTTAAGAAAACAAGTGATGGTTCAGCAGAAGTTCTTAAAGAAAAGAAAGCGACAAGCTCAAGTAATGAAGTTTGGGGAATTTTACATATTTATTCTTCATATAACAACACTCACCTTCACGTAACTGATGTTACAGGTTCAGAGACAATTACAAAAGTTACTGGTGGTATGGTGACTAAGTCAGATAGACTTAAAGCTTCACCAAATGTGGCTATGGCTGCAGCTAAACAAATTAGTGAACAATGCCATTCTAAGGGAATTACTTCACTTTATGTTAAATTAAGGGCAGTTGGTGGACACAATGGTCCAATGAATCCTGGTCCAGGATCACAGGCAGCAATTAAAATGCTTACAAGATATGGAATTAAAATGGGAAGAATTGAGGATGTAACTCCAGTTCCTCATGATTCATGTAGAAAATCTGGTGGGAAAAGAGGTAGGAGAGTATAAAAATGGAAAGTCCTAAAGTTACACAATCAGGTGATGAATTTGTTTTTTCATTTAAAGATACTTCAAATTTAATTGTTAATGCAATTAGAAGAGTTGTACTTGACGAAGTTCCGACATTTGCAATTGAAGATGTAGAAATTGCTAAAAATGATTCACCTTTATATGATGAGACATTAGCTCATAGATTAGGTTTAGTTCCACTAAAGACAGATTTGAAAAGTTATAATTTCAAAGAAAGTTGTAAGTGTGGAGGAGTTGGTTGCGCTATGTGTGAAGTTAAGATGGTGCTTAAACAAAGCGATGAAGGCTACGTTTATTCAGCTTCAATTAAATCGGATGACCCACAAATTGTTCCTGTTGATACAAAAATTCCTTTAACAAAACTAAAGAAAGGAAAAGAAATTGAATGTACATTAAAGGCAGTACTCGGTCGTGGAAGAGTTCATGCTAAATGGGCTCCAGCTCATACTTATCTTAAAGAATCAAGTAAAACAGGTTTAGATTTAGTTATTGAACCATATGGTCAATTAGAAGCTAAACAAGTTTTTAATGGAGCAGTAGACATTATCTCAGAGAAGATTGATGAATTAGGAGGTGCTTTATAAAATGGCAGAACAAAAACAAGCTAAAGAAAATGTTACAGTTATTGATGCAACAGATCTAGTAGTTGGAAGAATGGGAAGTGTTCTTGCTAAAAGATTACTTTTAGGAGAGAGTATTACATTGATCAATTGTAAAGATGCTGTTGTTTTAGGAAGAAAGAAGTTTTTAGTTGAAAGATACAAAAACAAGCTTGCAAATAAAGTTGTAAAGCAAGGTCCTTATTATTCAAGAAGTCCTAGTGACATTGTTAAAAGATCATTTAGAAACATGCTTCCTTATAAAAATGAAAGGGGAGTTCAAGCATTTAAGAGATTAAAATGTTACAATTCAACTCCTTCAATTTTACTGAATGTTAAAAAAGAAAGAATTGAACAAGCTGAATTTGATAAAGAATCAGTATTTTACTATACTAAAGTAGGGGATCTTTGTAAGGTTCTTGGATATACAAAGGTGAACTAAAATGAAAGGATTAAAAATTACAATTGGAAAAAGAAAAACTGCAGTTGCTAGAGCTAAAGTGATCTCAGGAAAAGGTAAAATCATTGTTAATAATCAAGATATTGAAGGATATATTCCTAATGAAACAATGAGACTTAAAGCAATTGAACCTCTTTTACTTACAGGAAATGAAAGTAAATTTGATGTAACTGTTTCAGTTTACGGTGGGGGGTCTAGTTCACAAATTGATGCAATTAGACAAGCTATTGCAAGAGCTTTAATTGAAGTTAAAGGTAGTGATGATATGAAGAAACTTTTCTTAGAATATGATAGGAGTTTATTAGTATCAGATACAAGATTCAAAGAAACTAAGAAACCTAATAACTCGCATGCGAGAGCTAAGAGGCAAAAATCTTACAGGTAATGAAAAATGGCAGAAGAAAATAAAAAAAATTATGGTTTTGTTAAGGTTAAGTGCCAAGAATGTAAAAATGAACAAACAATTTTTGGTAGAGCATCAACTGTAGTTAAATGTACAAAATGTTCAGCTGAACTTGCACAACCAACAGGTGGAAAAGCAGCTATTGCAGCTGAAATTGTTGAATTATATTAATTCTTTTTTTTCATAATATTAATTATGTCTAACCCTTTAGCATTAGTTTTGAATGCTAATCTATTATTGTGACATTTAGAGGTTTTGAAGCCTTTATTTTGAAGTATTTCTCGAATTTCGTCAAAAGAGATATCTGAGGAGAATTTATTATGTTTCATGAGCTTGTGAGGATTGTATGAGCCTACAACTTCTAATTCTTCTTTGAGGGAGTTGAGTAATTTTTCAGTATTCTTTTTATCTTTAATTAGGTTTAAATTTTCTATACATTTAGATATAAATTCTTTATTATTTAGTTTTTCAACATAAATTTTTCCTAATGTGTCTTTCTCTTCATATTCTCTTATCTCTATATCTTGTGTATCTCTATTTATTTTAAAATATTTTAACTCTTTTATTGTGTTTGTTGCTCCAATTTTTGAATCTTGAACTTTGAAGAAAACTCTAAAGTAATGGTCTTTTGAATATGTTAAAAGTGGTTCAAGTATTTTGTCATGTTTTGCAGCATTGATTTTGGCTGCAGTAATTAGATTTCTAAGTCCAAATTCTTCAAACCAGAGAAGTTTTTCTGCTTTTATGTTATATCTTCTCAAAGCTGTTTTAGGATAAACTCCACAAAGAGCAGCAGTATCTGTTGCAGTAAGTGAGAGAATTCCGTTATGTTTAACTCTCTGGATTGCGATATCTAGAAATGGTGTTGGGCTTCCAAAAGGATCAATTTCTACCATATCGTAATATTGCATAAGAATAGTATTCATTGCATTTAATTCATGAAGTTCTAATTTTTTATTTTCTAGTTTATTTGATTTTAGATTTTCCTTAAAATTTCTAACTGAGGTCTTAGAAATGTCTCCACAAATGATTTTTTCAAATGAATTTGGAATTGTCTTTAGAAATCTTAATTCTCTGATTCCTGATGCACAAAGAGGATCGCAATAGGATATTTTTTTATTGAAATATGATTGGATAACTAAGATAGAGATATCTCTATTTAATTTCATTTTTGGGTTATAGAAAACACTTAGCTCTTTAGAGATTTTTTCTCCAAAGGTTTGAATTTCGACACCTTCTTCAATAGTCTTAGGAGATTTTAACATGATAAAGTTATTTTAAAAATCTTTATAAAGGCTTTGAGTTTAGTTTTCATTACAAAGACTTGGAATAATTATCATTATTTTTGACTCGATTGCCAAGTCTGGTCAAAGGCGCAGGACTTAAGATCCTGTCATTTAATATGTTCGAGGGTTCGAATCCCTCTCGAGTCACTTTTTAATTTAACTTAATGCAGTTAGAAGTCTTCTACTCTCATCATTGGTCAAATGTCTAATTGGAGACCCACCTTTAACTTTTGATTGGAGCATAACTTCTTCCATTATATTATCTCCTAATACTTCTTTAATTGTATTGTGAATTGTACTTAATGAAACTTCCCTGTTTTTAATTTTACTCATGATTTGGTCTTTAGGACATGCTTGAGGGTTTTTTTCTTCGGAGAGGTTTTTATCAAGCTCTTTTATTTTTCCTTCGGTGAAGAAAGGAAAACTAGCATCTCTTAATAATTCTCCATTTCTGATGTCTTTTATCTCAGTTAAATTAGCAGTTATATTACATTTCCTTTCCAATTCATGTGAATTCTTAGGCCTATATATGCCATTAACTAATTCAACTAGATTGTCTCCTTTTTTAGCTTCTCCGATAGTTGGGAAATCAGGATCATTTCTTCTAATTTCAGTTCTAATTTTTCTAATTCTTGCAAGTATTTCAGAATTATTTTGTTCTAAGCCAGCTCTAATTTGAGTTTTTGCAATTAGTTGTGAAGGTTTTGCAAAGTTTTGTTTTGCAAGTTGGAATTTTTTATTTTGATATGCAGCAATACTTTCCATACTTTTTTTATTCTCATATTTACTGTTTAAAAAGTTCATACTTGGCATATTCAGGCTATCTCCGGTTTTGATTAGGTTAGGATTGTCTATTTTATTGATGTAGGCAATTAGTAGTGTTAATTCATGTAAACTTCCATCAAATTTTTCAACATCATAAATTTCTCTAATTTTTTTAATTAAATAATCTCCTTCTTTAACTTTTACTTTGATTGAATTTGGGTTTGACAACTCGATTTTTTGACCTGGGAAAATTAAGTTTGGATTCTCAATATTATTTTGTTTTGCAATTAATTTTCCAATAAGTGCAGGATTATATCCAGAATAGAATCTGTGGTTCATTCCAATTTTACTTAGAGAATCATCTTTATTTATAGTATATGTTTCCTTAGGTATTTTAAAATCAATTTCAGATTGTTTAATGTTTCTATTTTCCTCTCTTACGAGAATTCTTTCTAGGTTTTCATTAGGAGTTTTTTCAAGATTATTTGATTCTAGTTTGTGATTTTCATACTTTTCTAGGTATTTAGATTGAATCTGTGAGCAACCTAAAGTTGTTGCAGTAGATGCTGCAAAAAGTAAAGAACTTAGTGCACACTTTTTTATAGTTTTATAATTTATCATTTTAGTATCTTTTAAGTTAATAAGCTCTTATGATTTATAATGTTGACGATTTTATTGACTTTGCCTATAAAATATGAGTTACCTACGACTTTGTAGGCAAAAGTGTTACTTTATGGGCAAACACCTGACTTTCTAGGCAAAGCCGATTTTATTCGTCTAAAAAATGTGAATCCAAAAATGTTTGTATGTTTGAAGCGTTATCTATTGCTTTTCTTAATTGAATTGCTTTTTTACAATCTCCCATAAGAATCCCTCCCACAAATTGGTTATCTAGAAAGTAAAACTTTCTATAAATTTCATTTTGTGGATCTGAAAGTTCAAGAATTTGGTACATTTTTTCAGGATGACATAATCCAATGTCTCCAATTGAGAATATTTTGTATCCAAATCCATTAAATGATGTTGCTATTGGTCTTTCGTAATAGGTTTTAGAATTATCTCCTATTGCTTGTGCTCCTGCAATTTTTGCTTGCTCTAAAGCTAATGACCAAAGACCAATCATTTTTCCACTAAATTCACAAACATCTCCACAAGCATAAATATTTTCTATGTTAGTTTGCATATTTTCATTTACTATTATTCCATTATTTACTTCAATTGAAGTTTCTTTAACTAATCCTAAGTTTGGTCTAACTCCTGTTGATCTAATGATCATTTGCGCTTCAACGGTTTCGTTTGAATTTTTCAATTTAACTGCGCAAGCTTCTTTGAAGTGTTCTCCAGTTCCATATATTTCTTCAACACATTCATTTAATCTTATCTTTATTCCTTGGGATTCAAGGTGTTTTTGGAGCAGAATGCTAGCATGTCTATCAAGTAGTCTTCCCATGATTCTTGGACCAAATTCAATTATCTCAACTTCTTTTCCTAATTTTTTAAGGCATGATGCAACTTCGACCCCTAAAATTCCTCCTCCAATAATTATTGCCTTTTGAACGTAATCTCTTTTCACAAATTCGGTTATGCAATTGAAGTTTTTTTTATCTCTTAGACAAAATACTCCATTTTTATCATCTCCAAGAATGGGGATAATGCATGCGTGGGCTCCTGTTG
>JBFKKL010000015.1:0-9637 GCA_041631255.1 Candidatus Woesearchaeota archaeon
AAGACAAGGATACACAATTCATGACATAATTTCAAAATCTCTTGAAAATTTATCTGGTCAAGGAGGGGGACACCCTCAAGCAGGAGGAGCATTAGTTATGAATAAAGACTTTGATAAATTTAAAAAAAGATTTAAAACGTTAGCTATGAAGAAAATTAAGAGCTAGTATTAGTTTCTTCATTTTGAATTTCAAATCTAGCATTTACCTTAACTTTGCCAGTTGAACTTCCTTTTTTCTTAATGTCCGAAATAGTTTTAATTGTTAGAGTTTGGTAAGCAACCATTTGATTCTCTGACAAACTAAATCCGTCATTTTCATTTAGCTCAATTTCCGCATAAACTTTTTTATCTTGAGCAACTATCAAATTCTGATCTTGTGAAGATTCAACATATTCAAGAGATGAAGGAAGATTTATTTCAGATAAGCTTGCAGAAACCATTTCCCCAACACTACTTTCACCTTCAATTTGAATTCCTAGAATTATGGGTTTTGTGAATCCATCTCCTATGTGCAGTGGAAGATAATTGTCAAAAGATAATGATGAAAATTTAACTGAATTATCTCCTTCAAACTCCTTTTGCAACTTAAAATTCTTACTAAATTCTTCATTAATCATATCAATTGTCAAATCAGCACATTTGTATGATTTTTCTTCCAAATAATTTCTAATATCAGTATTTTGACAATTAATAAGGGGGATTTGATATGTAAATTCGCCAGGAATTTTAAATTCTAATTCAAAACTAAGTTGTAATTCTTCAGAAGCTTCTTCAAGAACACTTCCCAAATTTTCACATTTAAGGTTTCTAACAATATTGTCTCCAACAGGGACTGTGTCTGAAATCTCTGAATTGTAGTATGGCAATGTATTTTTATTTGTATAACAGCTTAGTTGAGTAAGTTCAATTGGCAAATGTGAAGTGAACTTGTATGTAACAGGAAATCCTTCTTCTGTGCTATCGAGTGTAATAAATTCCCTATCAAATTCATAGTTTACATAAATTCTTTTTTTAGCTTCAGTATTAGATTGGTCCAGATTTTGTTCATTACTTCTTTCTAAGCATTCAGAGTCATCATTAGTCATGACTTCAAATACGTCACATTTAATTGAAAGTCTAAACTCTGTAAAACCTGAAGCAGATCTTTCGGATCCTTCACTAATAATTGTTGTTGAAGAACCACCTCCATCATAAAAAAAAGAGGTTGGATATGTTAATACAATAAATGCCAATGCAGCATAAAATGTAAATTTAAAAGCTCTGTAAGTTATACTTACAAATTGGTTTGCAGCTTTGTGGAATCCAAAAGCTAGCATTGTAGGGTAGAAAACAATAGTTATCCAAAGAACAATTGAAAGTATTACTGCAATAGTTTCAGTTAGAAATTCAACTGTTTCATTCCCAACCAAACTATTTTCAACAAGAAATGTTGCAGTTGAAATAAATAGTTCAGTTGTGGCTCCAAAATAAAAAAAACCATAGCCTGTAAAGTATAATAAGATTGGAATCAATAGTGCAGCAAGACCCATCCTATTAACAACTGTTACTGGATACTTAACTGCTTCACTTGATTGATTCTCAGATCTTGCAGATCCAATTTGTTTAGATAAAAGTTCATCAATATATTTTCTATCTCCTCCACTTAAACTCATTTTAGTACCTCCTGAATCTCATCCATATTAAAGTTATAAGAATTATTATTTTCTAAAATTTTAATAATTTCTTTTTTTCTTCTCCTTCTCTCGAAAAATCCTAGCTGTTTAAACTTATCACTCTCAACAAACTCTTTTATTTGATTTGCAAAGTAAGCTCTTAATTGGTTTCTTATATGATTCTTAAATTTATCATAATCATCACTATCATTAATATTAAGCGCACGTTCAAGCATGAAAAATTTGCCAGGAACATAAAACTTAATTATGTCAATAACTATTCTATCACTTTCAGAACTCAAGTTGTTCCTATTACTTTTATATTCCGTAAGCCACCTAGAAAATCCGTTTCTGATTTTAGAATAATCATTTTGCTCAGAGTTTTCTAGTTTCTCTTCTGCCTCCACATTTTCACATTTTTTCAAGAGCTCAACTGACATTGAGTCAAGCATCCCTGAGTTTCTTATCTCTTCATATTCTTGAACATGTTCTCCAATTAATTTAGAAATAGAACTTTCAATTTTTTTCTTTTCATTATCTTCTGCTTCTTTATATTCTTTTAGAAGTGAAAAAAGTTCAAGCTTAAACATAGACTTTGTGTAAAAAAATTCTTTATAAAGATTTGTTACCAAAATGACTTGCAAAAACTATATAAAGTGTAAACTGGGCAAAGTAATATGAAAAAGATGTTTATACTTTTAGTCCTTTCATTTTCTTTATTATTTGCAGGCTGTTCAAATCTTGGTGGGAGCTCAAATGGTGGACAAACTGGGGCTGGCGAAGAAGTAGTAAAAGGTGAAGGATTAGAAGTTAGATTTAATATAGATGACAAATACTTAGATTTCACTCCAGATTTAGATTATTCAATTGAAATTGAAAACTCAGGAAAACATCCTATAACTTTGGATCAAAGTGATATTTCAATTGAAACTTTGCAATTAAATGATGATGGTTCAGGAATAATTGAAGAACAATCTTTTGAAGCTCTAAAAGATAACCTTTTCTCAAAAAATTCACAAATAAGGATGCCTTATGGAACAAAAAGAGAGGCTCACGGAACTCTAAAAATCATAGAAGATTTTTACAAACAAACAGCAGTTTCAGATTTCACTATAAATCTTAATATTAAATATGAATATGAAACAGATTTCAATAATAATTTAGAAATTAATGTTGCAAAAAATGAAATGGACACTGACACTATCTCTCAAGCAGCTCCAGTTCAGATGACAAACATTGAATATAGACCAAAAGATGAGACTTCATTTAGATTAATTTACACTATAGAAGATGTTGGCGATTCAAGATTTGATGAGACGATAGTTGAAATAGATAGGATTGATGTGAAATTAGGCAACAATAACCCAAATAGTTGTGAAGTATATGTTGAAGAAGGTAATAAAAAAACTAAAGTAGATAATAATCAAATTAGATTAACAAAAGATTTGCAAAAAGTACTCTATGTTTGTGATTATAATTTAGAATGGGATAGGGATGAAACCATTAATACTGTAACTTCGGGATCTTTCACATATAATTATGAATTAGAATTCGAAGAAACAATTAGACTTCCTGAAAACCGTGGCGATGAGTTCGAATAAAGGGCTTAAATAATTCACACAAAATGTTTATAAACTTGAATTTCAAGTAGTTACTATGACACAAGAAATTAAATTAAAGGTTGCTGAAGCACACCAAGATGATGTTAATAGAGGTATTATTAGGATTGATTCATCTTTTATGAGAATTTTAGGAATTTCTCCGGGAGAAGCTATAGGAATCAAAGGGGAAAAAGAAACATTAGCAATTGTTGATAGGGCATACCCATCAGATTTAGGTCTTGAAATTATTCGTATGGATGGAGTTATTAGGAAAAATGCTAAAGTTTCAGTTGGAGAACAAATATCTCTTTTCAAACCTGAACTTGAAGAAGCAACAAAAGTTATTTTAACTCCACTTCAAGAGTTCGTTGCTCACCCAACACTTCTAGCTAATCTAAAGAAAAATTTATTTAAAAAACCGCTTATGCAAGGAGACATAATTACAGTAACTCCGCAAGCTGCAGAAAAAAGGGCTTCATTCTCTTCAAACAACCCTTTTGCAATTGATTTGTTCAATGTAATTGAAAATGAATTTATGGGTTTTAGTGCAAAATCACTAAAATTCAAAGTTTCAACAGCAAAATCTGGAAAATATCTAACTATAGGACAACAAACAACAATTGAAATCTCTTCAGAAGCTTCAGAAGAAGGAGAATACGTTGTAAACTATGAAGACATAGGTGGTTTAAAATCTCAATTATCAAAAGTAAGAGAACTAGTAGAACTTCCTCTTAAACATCCAGAACTTTTTGCAAGGTTAGGAATCGAAGCTCCAAAAGGAATTCTTCTCTACGGGCCTCCAGGAACAGGTAAAACTCTCCTAGCTAGAGCAATTGCTAATGAAACAGAAGCTACATTTTCCTCAATTTCAGCGCCAGAAATTGTAAATAAGTTCTATGGTGAATCGGAAAAGAAACTAAGAGAATTATTTGAAAAAGCGCAAAAAGAATCTCCTGCGGTAATATTTATTGATGAAATTGACGCAATTGCTGCCAAAAGGGAAGAAGTTCAAGGAGAAACTGAAAAAAGAATTGTGGCTCAGCTTCTAACTTTAATGGATGGATTAAATAAGAATAAGAAAATTATTGTAATTGCTGCAACAAACAGGCCAGATGCTCTTGATGAAGCTTTAAGAAGACCGGGAAGATTCGATAGAGAACTTGAAATAGGAGTTCCTAAAGAAGAAGATAGATTAGAAATTCTAAAGATTCACACAAGGGGTATGCCTCTTGCTCTTCCAAAAGATTTCAAAGCTTACGATTCAGCACTTTTAGCATTCATGAAGAAAAATGAGAAAGTAAAAATTAAAGAAGCAGAAATCAAAAAAGAATTTGAAACTGACCCGTATAAAGCTTTAACAATGTTGCCAGGAGAAGTTGTTGAAAAAGTAAAAAGAAAAGAAGTTGAAAAAATTTTAAAGACAATTTCTCATTCAACTCATGGATTTGTAGGTGCAGACTTGTCAGCTCTTGTTAAGGAAGCGGCATTCAATGTTTTAAGGAGAAACTTTCCAGATATGAATATAAAAGAGGAAGAGGAAATTTCAAAAGAAATTTTAAATAAACTAGAAATTACTGCTGAAGATTTTGCCGAAGCTCTTAAAGTTGTAAGGCCATCTGCTATGAGAGAATTCTTAATAGAAGTACCTAATGTTCCTTGGGGCTCGATAGGTGGCCTTGAAAAAATCAAAGAACAACTTAAAGAAATGGTAGAATGGCCACTTAAGAATCCAGAAAGATTCAAACGTTTAGGGATCGAAGCTCCTAAAGGAATCCTTCTTTACGGACCTCCAGGAACAGGAAAAACATTACTTGCTAAAGCAGTTGCAACAGAAACAGCTTGTAACTTTCTTTACATTAAAGGGCCAGAAATCATAAATAAATATGTTGGAGAGTCTGAAAAGATGATTAGAAAATTATTTGAAAAAGCAAGACAAAACTCTCCATCAATTTTATTCTTTGATGAGTTCGACGCTATTGCTGGAACAAGATTGGGGCGAGAAAAAGGAAAATCAACAGATACTATCGTAAATCAAATTTTAACAGAAATGGATGGTTTAGAAGATTTAATCAATGTAAAAGTTATTGCTGCAACAAATAGGCCAGGATTTATTGACCCAGCTCTTCTAAGGCCAGGAAGATTTGACAAACTTGTTCTAATTGATATTCCTGACGAGAAAGCAAGAGAAAGTATTTTAGAAATTAACTTAAATAAATCGCCCGTGAAGGAGAAAGAAACTCTAATCAAGCACTTAGCATCAAAAACTGAAGGTTACGTTGGAGCAGACATCGAAGCACTTGTAAGAGAAGCGGGACTTATTGCTTTAAGACGTGACATAAAAGCTGACACAATAACTCAAAAAGATTTTGATGAAGCGCTTAAAGTAATCAAACCTTCGGTGACTGTTGAGCTTAAGAAACACTATGAAGAGATTGAAAAAGATATGAAAAATCCTAAGAAAACAGTTGTTGAGGGACTTTCAATGAGTTCGTATATGTAATTAAGTTTATTAATTCTTTTTTATTTCTAAATATTATGCCACACTACACTATAAATTTTTCGGGATTTTTTGATATTTCACGATCTGAAGGACTCTCTCTTTTAGAAACTCTAAGGCTGTATGATTCAGCAAGAACTTCTTACGAATATCATCAAGATAAAGAAAGATATTTAGAAAAACTTTCTAATGTTTTAAGATTATCAAAATTGGATGATATGCTAAAACCTTCAAGTATCTTAGAGTCCCATGATGTTTTAATAGATGTATTTACAACTATAAATCCTTTACTCTCAAGATATATTAATAATGATTCAATGGGTTTAAGTTGTTTAATTGATGAAGTTGAAGAACAGGATAGGGAAGAAAACCTTATTGAAAAAGCTAAATTAGAGGGAGAAATTTCAGAATTAATTCCTTATAAATTTCCATTATTAATTAATCTTGGCCCATTTCCCCTAACTTTTTTTCAAGAAAAATCTTATGAATCAAACAGAAGAAATTTGTCAGAGTTAGAAGAAGTTTACTTGAGAGAATACAAAAATGGCTAAAGTTGAAATATTTTGGAATAGCAAATTAAACACTTACACCCTAAAAGAAGAAGTCCAAGGAGTAAAATCTATAAAGAAAATTCCTATGAAATTCAAACTTCAAGATAAGACAGCTAAATACAGGCAAGAGGAACTTTTAAAGTCTCAAAGTTAAATTCAAACCAACACTTTTATAAACACATTCAAACTCTTTTTTCTATCACACTTCGTTAAGACTATTGAGTCAAACTCACATAGGAGGAGAAAAAATGGATGTAAAAGATATTACAGAAAAACTAAAAGAAGCAAGAGAAGCTTCTAAAAAAAGAAAGTTTACACAAACATTTGATCTTATTTTTAATCTTCAACAAATTGATTTAAAGAGACCAGATCATAAGGTGGATGTAGGAGTTACACTTCAGACTCCAGTTAAAGCAACAAAACTTAAAGTTTGCGCCATCATTGACCATTCAGTTCAAGATGCAGAAAAAGTATTTGATAAAGTTGTTTATAATGATGAGCTTGAATCAATGAAAGGTAATATGAAGAAAATTCGTGAATTAACTCACGGATATGATAAATTTGTCGTTCAAGCAAATTACATGCCTCAAGTAGCTCAAATTTTAGGACGTTATTTAGGACCTATGAATAAAATGCCTTCTCCAAAATTAGGTATGATTATTACGCCAAAGAGTCCTTTAGGACCACTTTATGACAAATTGCAAAAAACAGTTCACCTTCAAACTAAAAAGAATTTAGTTCTTCAAGCTGCAATTGGTGCAGAATCAGAAAAAGATGAAGTTATTGCAAAAAACATTGTTGCAGTATACGAAGCATTAGTTCATGCACTTCCAAATCATGAACATAATCTGAAAAACGTGGGAATTAAACTTACTATGGGTAAGTTGGTGGTAGTATAAAATGTCAATTTCAGCAAATTATAAAGCAAAAATTTCTCCAAGAAACAAGAAATATGCAGATCAAATTAGAAATCTTGCTAAAAAATATTCAATTATTGGTGTTGTTGATGTAACAGGACTTCCTGCCCCTCAGTTTCAAAGAATTAGATCAACAATTAAAAAAACTGCAGAAGTTTTAATTGTTAAAAAAAACATTATTGAGTTAGTTCTTGACGAATTAGAAAAATCGCATACTGGGATTAAAGGTCTTGTTGAAAAAACTTCAGGTGTTGTAGGTTTGGTTTTCACAAACGATAATCCTTTTACTTTATACAAATTTATTAGTAAGAATAAATCTTCAGCTCCTGCTAAAGGTGGACAAGTTGCACCAAAAGACATTATTGTTCCAGCAGGTCCAACTTCATTTTCACCAGGTCCAATTATTGGTGAACTTGGAGCATTTAAGATTAAAGCAGGAATTAATGCAGGTAAAGTTGAAATTAAAGAAGATAGTGTTGTGGCTAAAGAAGGAGACACAATTAGTCCTGCATTAGCTGGAATTTTAACAAGACTTGGAATTGAACCGATGGAAGTTGGTTTAAATCTTAAAGCAATTTACGAAGAAGGAACTATTTATGATAGAAAGACTCTTGATGTTGACGAAGATGCAATACTTTCAGATCTTAGAAATGAGGTTGCAAGATGTAATGCATTAGCAATAGGTCTTGAATATTACACAAGTGATAATATTACACACTTCCTAGGAAGTGCAGGTAGGGATTCACTAGGTTTGGGAGTAGGTATTGCATATCCGGCAGCTGAAACTATTAAAAATCTAGTAACTAAGGCTCAGGCTCAAATGTCAGGTGTAGCAATGGCTCTGCCTGAAGAGCACAGGCCTGCTGGTGTCTCAAATGCACCAGTAGCAGCAATGGAATCAACTCCTGCTGCTAATGAAGGAACTAAAGAAGAGGAAAAGAAGGAAGAGCCAGCAGCTGATGCTGCATCAGGTCTTGGAGATCTTTTTTAATTAATTAAAGAAAAATGGAATATATTTACGCTGTTATGTTATTAAATAAAGCAGGTCAAACTGTTGACGAAAAAAATGTGACTGCAGTTCTTAAAGCTGCAGGTGTTGAAGCGGATGCTGCAAAAGTTAAATCACTTATCGCAGCCCTTGATGGAGTAGACATTGAAAAAGTTATCGCAGAAAGTAGTGTTGTAGCAGCTGCTCCTGCAGCAGCACCAGCAGCAGGAGCTCCTGCTGAAGAAAAGAAAGAAGAAAAGAAAGAAGAAGCACCAGCTGTTGACGCATCAGCAGGTCTAGGATCTCTTTTCTAATTTTTCTTTCAATTTTTAATTTTAATTTGTATTTAATATAGAAAAAATGGATAAAGAGGCAGTTCGAAAAGAATTGAAAAAGGTGCAAGATGATATCAGAGCACTGAAAAAAGATTTCTTAAAAAAGAAAGACGAGAAAGAAAAGCATTTCGTCGAAGGAGAGAAAGTTTCTGATGAAATTAATACTCTGTACGAAGAAGTGAAAAAGATTGAACAAGAGAATAATCTAGATAAAATCAATGAAGAACTTGATGAAAAAAAGAAACTTCAAGCTGAATTAATTAAAAAAGTTGAAGAAGCTCAAAATGCATTTGACTTAGTTAAAAATCAAGAAAAATCAGCTCCTAAAGCTCCAAGAGTTAGAACTGTTTCAGCAGATAAAGCTAAAAAAGAACTTGAAAAAATGGAGTTGAAGCTTCAAACTCAAGTATTAAGTTTAGAAAAAGAATCTGAACTTACTAAAAAAATAGCTGAATTAAAAGAAACAATTGGTTCAATTTCTGGAAACTCACAGAGTTCTCAAGGGTCATCTGATTTCAAAAAAGCAAGAAGGGAACTTAATACTGTTAGTAAAAAGTTAAGTAATTGCGAAAGAAAGATCAGATCTCTTTACAAACAAATAAGGTTGATTAGTAAGGAGAAGAAAAAGAGATACAAACAAATTGATGAACTAAGATCTGAAAGAAAGAAATAATTTGAAAATTTCAGAAATGAAAAAAAGGTTTACGGAGACTTAGGTAAAGATTTGAAAGATCTTTACAGAAAAGAAGAAGAATTTCTTGAACAACTTGGTGAAGGTCAGGCTCAAAAGAAGAAAAAGATTGAGAAAAACCTTAAAGCTAAACAAAAAGAAGTTGAGACTAAGCTTCAAAAAGGAGCAACTCTTACAACTGAGGACTTATTGGCATTTCAGTCAAAATAAATCCCTCTTTTTAGTTCTTTTACAAAATATTTAAATAATTTAAGTTTTCTGAAAAATTAATGATTTTAGTATATTTTATTATAACATTTTTATTTTTCTTTCTATTTTATAATATTTATACTAGTTTTTCTTTCCAAGTTATGGCGAGAAGAAGGCATGGAAAAAAGTATTTGGCAGCTTTCATTAGTAGGACAC
>JBFKKL010000016.1:0-9588 GCA_041631255.1 Candidatus Woesearchaeota archaeon
AAATCTTTCAAGTTATATTTTGTCAATTGATAAACTAAAAAAAATTGGAGAGGAAGGAGTTGAAAAAGAAATTCGCGAAAAAGGACTTGATGTTGACAGATTAAATGGAGCTTTAAAATTATTCAAGCTAGATTCAATCAAAGAATTAGAAAAAAAAGCAAGAAATTCAATTTTAAAAGAAGGAGTTAGTGAATTAAAAGAACTAATCACTATTCTTGGAGAATCTATAGAATATAGATTAAATTTCTCAATGGCCAGAGGTTTGAACATTTATACAGGAAATATTTGGGAAGCATACGATAAACAAGAGAAAATATCTTCTTCATTAGGTTCGGGAGGACGTTATGATAATGTGATAGGAGAGTATTCAAACTCAAAAGATATAGTTCCTGCTTTAGGAATTAGTTTTGGACTTGTTCCTATTTTAGAAGTTTTACCTAATGAAAAAACAAAAGAGGGAATAACTGATTTACTTATAGTTCCTTTAGTAGAAGAAGTTATTTCCGATTCCTTAGATATTGCAAACAAATTCAGAACTGAAAAGAATGTTGAAATGTTTTACGGGTTAAAAATGAAAAAGGCCTTTGACTACTGTGATTATTTGGGGATAAAAGAAGTTATATTTATTGGCAAAAGGGATTTAGAAAATAAAGAAATTGTATTGAAGAATTTAGAAACAAAAGAAGAAGAAAAAATTAAATTATAATGTTTATTCTAATCTATAATTCACACTAACTTGTTTTAAAGGAAGGCTTAATTCTTTTGCTATCTCTTCTTTTAATCCAGAATTCCATTCGTTTGGAGTTATTCTTTCAATTTTTCCACTAGAAACTAAATCTTCAAGAGAAGTATCAAAAGAACTTATAGGTTTACTTCTAAAATCCAATCTTCCTTCAACTCTTCCAATTAAACAATTATCTCTAGAATTTTTCTGAGCGGTAAGTATATATGTTGCAAAATCACTTGATAAATGCGTATAGAAATCTAAGAACTCTTTACATCCTAAGTTCTTCATAAATATCATTTGATCTGCAACTCCAAATTGACTTTCAAGTCTTAAACTATCCCTATTTTTAGGCGCTTCATAATTTCCTACTAGATTTCTGCTAACTAAAGCATCATAATGTAAAACCATTCATAAAGAGTATTGAAAGTGCTTTATAAAGCTTACTTCTTCTCAAGTTTTGCTTTGATTTTTTTAAGTCTAATTGTATTATCTCTTTCTTGTTCATCTAAAGATAATTTAACAAACTTTTCAGCTTCTTTCAAACTTGGAACTATTGTAAATTCTAAACCATTAACACGTCTTTTAGTTTTTTCAATTTCATTTAGTAGTCTAATCATTGCAGTTTCAATTTCTGCAACTAAAATTATTTTTTTAACTAATTCTTCGTAATGTTTTATTGTTTCATCAACTGTATATGATGAGTAAACAGTTTTCGCTCTTTCAATTAAATCTCTTTTTTCAAAATCTGCTTTAATTTCTGGAAGAGATAGTCCCATAATATTTTTAGATTGAAAGTCAATTAGGTTCCTATTTTTATTAGTTTTTGAATGTAGTTTTAGTTCAATATCATATGATAAAATTCTAGTCCTAGTAAGTGAATCTTGAGATTTTTTGAACAAATCAGCCATTTCAGAACGAACATCTTTTGAATTTTCTAAAAGTTTGAAAAACTCCATAACAAGACCGTCTCTTTTCTTTTTCAGAAGAGCATGACCTCTTTGAGCAGTTTTAATTTTAGCTTTTACTCTCAAAAGTTCTGATCTGTTTGGTGAAATTGTTTCTGCCATTAGTTTAATAATATTTTTCTCTTAATTCTTTACCAACTTTTGTTAGCTCTTCCTTAGGGATTATTCTTAGAAGCTCCCAAGCTAAATCCAAAGTTTTCTTTAATGACCTATTTTCATTAAAATCTTGCTGTAGGAATTTTTCTTCAAATTCTTTAGCAAATTTAAGTTTTCTTTTGTCTCTATCACTTAAAGCTTCTTCTCCAACAATTGCAACAAGACCTCTTAAATCCCGACCTTCAGCATAAAGTGCAAACATCTGGTCAGCAACTTTTTGGTGATCCTCACGAGTTTTCCCTTTCCCAATTCCTTCTTTCATCAATCGAGAAAGTGAAGGCAGAACATCAATACAAGGATAAATATTTTTAGTGTGTAAATCTCTTCCAAGTTGAATTTGTCCTTCAGTAATATACCCAGTTAAATCTGGAATAGGGTGAGTTTTATCATCACTAGGCATTGTTAAAATTTCTAATTGTGTAACTGATCCTTTTTTCCCTTTAACAATTCCTGCTCTCTCGTAAAGTTGAGCTAAATCAGTATACATGTAACCAGGATATCCACGTCTTCCAGGAACCTCCTCACGAGCAGCACCAATTTCTCTTAATGCTTCACAATAATTTGTCATATCAGTTAATATAACTAATACGTGGGCATCTTTTTCAAAAGCGAAATATTCAGCAACAGTTAAAGCCATTCTTGGAGTAATTAATCTTTCAACACTAGGGTCATCTGCTTTATTCAAAAATAGAACTGCATTATCAAGTGCTCCACTCTCTTCAAATGATCTTTGGAATTTTAAAGCTTCTTCATGCGTAATTCCCATGGCAGCAAATACAACTAAAAAATCAGATTTTTCTCCAACTACTTGAGCTTGCCTTGCAATTTGAAGAGCCAAATCATTGTGTGGAAGTCCTGATCCTGAAAAAATTGGCAGTTTTTGTCCTCTAACTAATGTTGTCATTAAATCAATTGCTGAAACACCAGTTTGAATGAAATTGTTAGGAAATTGTCTTGAATAAGGGTTAATTGCAGCACCAGTAATATCTTGCTTTGCTCCTGAAAGCTTTGGACCATTATCAAGTGGCTCACCTAGTCCATTTAGAACTCTCCCTCTTAATTTATCTGAAACAGGAACAGTTAATGATTCTCCTAAGAACTTAACTGAAACATCTTTATCAATTCCAGAAGTTCCTTCAAAGATTTGAACAACTACGTGTTTTTCACCAGTTTCTAGAACTTGCCCTTTCTTTTTCTCACCTTTAACAGTTACTTCAACTAACTCTCCATAACCTACTGCATGAGTTTTTTCTACAAAGATAAGTGGTCCAACTACTCTTGACGTTGTTTTATATTCCTTTCTTAAAGTCATTTTAGTTATACCTCCCAATTAATGTTTCCATTTCTTTTTTCATCTCTTTTGAAACTTTATCACAAAGTGTTTCATAATTTTCTTCCATTCTAACATCTGAAATTTTATACTTAGCTTTTGAATCAACAATGTCTCTTACAGGAACTCCTTTTGACAATGCACTTTCAGCTACTTCTTGGAATAATAAAACCAAATCAATTAATTTGTTAGCTTTTTGAATTGAACAGAACCTATCAACTTCATGAAATGCATTTTGCTGTAAAAGCTCTTCTCTAATTAATCTAGCAACTTCCAAGGTTAATTGTTGAGTTTCAGGAAGTGAATCTGAACCTACAAGTTGTACAATTTCCATTAACGAATCTTCTTCTTGTAAAATTCTCATTAAAGCAGTTATTTTTTCTTTCCAATTTTTATCAACATTTTTTTTGAAATGCTCTCTTAAAGATTCATGATATAATGAGTAAGATTTTAACCAATGAATTGACCAATAATGTCTTTTTTCTGCAAGTTTAGCATCAAGTGCCCAGAAACATTTAGCAACTCTTAATGTGTTTTGAGTAACAGGTTCACTAAAGTCTCCTCCTGCAGGACTTACAGCACCAATTACAGTAACTGAACCTTCATCTCCGCCCAAAGTTTCAACTCTTCCGGCTCTCTCATAAAAACTAGCTAGTTTATTTGAAAGGTAAGCAGGATATCCTTCTTCGCCGGGCATTTCTTCAAGTCTTGATGAAATCTCCCTCATAGCTTCAGCCCATCTTGAAGTACTATCAGCCATTAAAGCAACATTAAATCCTTGGTCTCTATAATATTCTGCAATTGTAATTCCTACATAAACTGAAGCCTCACGAGCAGCAACAGGCATGTTTGAAGTGTTTGCAATTAAAACAGTCCTCTCCATCATAGGTTTGTTAGTCTTTGGATCAATTAGGTGAGGAAATTCAGTTAGAACTTCAGTCATCTCATTACCTCTCTCTCCACAACCTACATAAACTACAATATCAGCATCTGACCATTTAGCAATGGATTGTTGAGTTACTGTATTATGTAAAATCATAGGTCCTTGGCCACCTATGAAATTGTGTGTTCCAGGAACTTGGATGTCATAAACATCAGTTTCTTTATTAATTACTTCTATTGAAACTATCTCATCACAAAAAATATGTTCCATATGATTTGTTGCAAATTTCTCTATTCTTGAATCTTCAAGGCAGGAAGATAATTTTTGAAACATAAGTTTTGAAATGTTCTCTTCATTTTTTCCAATATAATTATGAATTTCAACTCCTACTGTTTTCAATTTTGCATAAGGTTTTCCCTTTGACTCATAAATTTCTCTTAAATAATCAGAACTGATAGGAACTATGTCCAAACTAGTCCAAGATCTATCTTTTGATTCAATATACTCTTTAATCATATTAAATTTCTTAAAATTTCCAAAAGAACAATTTTCTTGAAATTTGATAAGTTCTTCTTTTCCACAGATAGTTATTTTATATTGGGTAACATATTTTTCTTTATATTTGACTAGTTTTTCTCTAATTGAATGTAATATTCCTAGCCTTAAAAATGCATAAGACAGACTTATTTGCATTCTCTTACTTGCAGTGTAAATATCCAAATCTTTTCCTCTTGCATGTCCGTCACATAAAAAATATGCTCCTAAAAAAGCTCCAATTACTTCTTTTTTAGACTTTAAAATACACTGTGGTACAAAATTAGTTTTTGATTTCTGTTTTTCTGGAAGACCTATAGATTTTAAAATCTCAACTAGTAATTTTGAATTTATATATGAACAAGCAACAGTTCCAGTTATGCCTCTTTTTGCTTCAAGGCCAAAAAGATTTTTTGAGAGCATGTCAAACTCATTCAAAACTTTTTCATCACTATTATATATATAAACTGATCTTGGTTTTAGAGAACCGTCTCCTAATACTAAACCTAAAAACTTTGCAAATTTCTCATCAATGAATTGAGGTATTTTCAATTTAGAAGCTTTGTTCATAAAAATATCTTTCTTTAAATTATCAATATTTACTAATTTATTTAACTCAATTTTATCTCCTTCAAACTCTAAAACTCTTGGTGTTGCAAGATAATCTCCTTCATTTAAGAATCTAGACTCTACCTCTTCAATCTCTAGCCTCTCATTCACTCTAAACAATTTATGAACGGGAGTGATTTTAACTTCTCTCCCAGTTCTTGTTTTAATCTTAATTAACTGAGAAGTTTTTCCTTTATATACTGTATCTGCTTTTTTTGTGACAATTTTACCATCTTCATGAGAATGAATTTCTAAAGAATTTGATAGTTTTGTATATGATTCATATTCTTCTTTAGTTTGAACACCATTCTTAAAATTCTCATCATAAATTGATTTAATAGTTCTAAGTGAACCATCACCCATTAAAATTGGAGTTTCTGGACTCACACATTTTCCAGCTCCAAAAGGACCAGGAAGTGCTGCAACTCCTCCTTTAGCAACTGGAAAGAACACATCATAAACCCTTTGACCAGTAACAAGTGGGATTGAAGGTGCTAATTTTGTTTTGTAATTTCTAGGACTTCTTACTGAATTGAAATGTGATAAACTTATTTTAGTATTATTAGATAAAATGCAAATTGCGTCTTGAGCAGTAAATGAACCTTTTTTAATTTCTTTAACAACTCCTTCAACTCCTTGAGGAACTAAAATTTTATGAATTACATCGAACTCTTTAACAGTTCCTAAAACTTGACCTTGTGAAACTTTTTGACCGGACTTCACTTTAGGCGTAAAATCCCATTTTTTTGTTTGAGAAATTCCTGGAGCATCAACTCCTCTTTTAATAAAAACTCCCATCTCTTTTTCAAGAACTTGAAGCGGTCTTTGAATTCCATCATAAATCGAACCTAAAAGTCCAGGCCCTAATTCAACTGAGAGAGGTTTTCCAGTTCCAACTACAGGTTCACCAGGTTTAACTCCTGTTGTATCTTCATAAACTTGAATAATAAATGAACTATCATCAATTCTAATTACTTCTCCCATTAGTTTTTCATCTCCTACTCTAACAATTTCAGACATAAAAACGTCAAGTCCTTTTGCTTCAACTACTGGTCCTGAGACCCTAACAATTTGTCCTATATTTTTGGCCATTTAATTATAGAAAAAATGAAATTGGGAGGCTTTATAAAAATTGTGCAAAGATAAATATTTTATTTTAATAAATCAACACCTAGTGCTCTAATTACTGCTTCTCTTAAACCTTCTCCTTTACTATCTTTATCTGATAAAATTACAACTAAAGGCTCAGTTAAAGTTTGAATTTTTCTTTGGGTTTTAATAGTTAATGAATCATAATCCTTTTGATTTAAAATAATGATTCCAACATCACTTTTTGAGTTTATAATTTGTTCTAATTTATTTAGTGGAACTGCTTCTATTCCAACTAATTCAAATCCTAATGTGAAAGATTCTTCTCCAACTACAATTATTTTCTTTTTCATTCTAAAAGCCCCTTTAAGTCTTCATCTGATAAATTCAAATACTTTGCTTTAAGCAATACTCTTAATTTCGAAATAAATACTTCAACATCAAATAAAAAATGCATTAAATGAAATGGCGACCCAAATCTAACAGATTTCAATCTATTTTCGCCTGAAGATTTAACTTTATTCACAAACTTATCAAAGTCCGCAGGATTTTCAAACTCAACTTTAAATTCACTTGAACACTTTATCCTAAATTCGTCAAATGACCCATCATAAAATTTCCTTTGTACATACCCTCCTTCAATAAATAGTGAATCAAAAAGTTCTTTTTTATTTTCAACATTTAACTTAACATAAAGTCTAGAGTTTAAAGCATCAATATACTCTCTAACATATTTAAAAAATATTTTTTCATCAGAATTATTGAATTTGAAAGAAGATTTAACTAGTCTTGAGTAATATTCTCCATAAAGATAGTTTTCTAATTCAAAAACGCCTTTATTGAAATTTTCTAATACATTTTGTTCATCGAATCCTAATTTTTTAGATAGATAACTTAAAGCATCAGAACTAGACATCTCAAGCGCTTTGACATATTTTTCTTTTCTTCTTTTCTCTCCAATCAAAAACGGAGTAATCTCTGTTTCTTTAGAGACCATACACCTAACTACACTTAACATATTATGAATTTGGTATTTCAAATAAAATGTTTCGAGTAATTTTTTTGAAGACCCTTTTGAGAATGAAAAAACTTTTGTATATATTTCACAAAGATAATCATTTAGAATTTTTTCAATCAAATAAAATCCTTCAAAATCTAAAAAAGAAGTATCAATTGCTTTTTTGAAACCATGTTCTTCAAGATATTTTAAAATTTCATTAAATTGCATTGATTGAAGTTTTGTTAAGATATCATCATCTAAAAGAGAATTTCTTAATGCTGAAACTCTTGCACTTTCATAAACTCCTTTTTTTAAGTTAACTGTATTCATTTTCACATAATCTCACTTAATACTTCTTCTCTTATCTCATTAAACATCTCTTTTAGAACATTTTCAATTGAGCAATTTATTAGTGTTTTATCTTTAAGATTTTCAAATAAAAGCCCACTAAAATTTTCTTTTGATTTAACTTGAACTTTTGAATCAACGATTGACTTAACAAGAGAAATATCTTTTTTAGAACACCAAACTATATCAATTTTCATTTCAGATTTAGCGCTAGAATATAATGCTTTAAAAAAAGGTTTTTTTCTATAAATATCAAGTTCTTCTAATCTTTGAAGTGTTTTTGATAAAATTTCTTCTTCAAGTTCCTGAAAAGATTCAAGAGAAACTTTTCTTTTCAAAGAATTTAATTGAGTAGACAATTTTTTTTGTTTTCTAGAAATTGACTCATCCAAACTAAATTTTAATTTATTTTCAAAAGATAGTATAGATTCTTCAAAAGATTTTTGTAAATTCTCTTTTTCTAAATCTAAAGACTTTTGAGTTTCTTGAACTTGATCTTTTGCCCTTGAAACTAAAGTCCTTGAAAGAACTTCAAGTGACATAGTTAATTTATCCTGCTAACCCTAAAATTAAGAAAGCTGTTACGAAACCGAAAATCAAAATTGTTTCAGGAAGTACTGCAAATAATATTGCTTTACCAAACATTTTTGGATTTTCTGAAATAGCTCCAATTGCTGCTGCCATAGCCTCTCTTTGTCCAAGACCTGTACCTATTGCTGCAAGACCTATTGCTAGACCTGCACCAACTCCAATCATTCCTGTTGATGTTAAAACTGATTCAACTGCCATAAGAAAAAACAACTCTGAGGGCTTTATAAATTTTGCCTGAGAAGAACGGAATGTGAGTACTTTTTAAAATAATAATAGTAATAATCAAAAGATCATAAAAACTTAGATTCTAAGAAGAGATTCTTCTTTAGATTTATAGAAATCCTGAAATTCTTGATTGTACAATAAATCACTAGGGACATTAAAACATTCTTTTCCACTCGTACTAACATATCTAAAATCTGGTTTTAAAAATCCTTGGTGTAATCTAATATCTTCTCTTTCAAATTTACTTAAAAGGCTTTTCATTTGATTAGGATTTTCAAAAAAATAGATTATATCTGTTAGATTTCTATTTGGAAGTGCTTTAAAAATTCCAATTTCTCCATCACAATCTTGCGGTTCATTTCTAAAATCAATTCCTTCCAAGTTATCAGTACTATATACTAGTATTGGTCTTAGTACCCAACCAGAATATTTTGCTCCAATCATTAGTGAAGATGTGACTGAAACAAGAGGAGATGGCATATACATCCAATGTTCATATCTTAAATTATCATCAATATCTTCAGGATTTAGTGAATTTTCTTGTACCATTCTAGAATATTTTTCTATTGAAGTCTCATTTATCTCCCAAGATGGCACACGTTTCCTCATTCTTTCAAAATCAAATTCACCTTCATTAATCATTAAAGAATGAGAGGAAGTATAACCTTTTATAAGAAGTGCTTCAATTTGGCTAATTCCGCTAGATTTATCTTTGCTTAAGTCTAAACCTCTAAAAACTTTTTTTGGACAATCACTCACTAGATTTCCTTTAAAATCATATAATTTCATAATTTGTGTAAGATAGGTTTATTTATAAATCTTCCAAACTGTTGCCCCTATCAAATGGCATAAAACAATTAGTTTTTTTTAATTAATTCTCTAAATCTTTTGAGCTCTCTCCAAAAGGCTTAAATTCTTGTCCTCCTCCAGAATAGAACTTAGTGAAAAATTCCACATAATGAAGCCTCAAAGTGTGTAAAAAAGATTCAAAATTACCAAGTACGATATTGAAAATATGTCCTATTGTAAATAATAATATCCCTCCTATAATTCCAACTATTCCTTTTGAAAAAAAAATGTGTGTGTAATCATTAACTAGAACAGCAATTACAATTGAAGAGATTCCTACTG
>JBFKKL010000017.1:0-9538 GCA_041631255.1 Candidatus Woesearchaeota archaeon
AGATAGTTTTAAGACAACTTAGGGATTTTGATGAAATTGCTTTTTTGAAATTTGCAATTGTGCATAATAATTATGAGACTTTAAGTGAATTCACACAAGATTTAAAAGCACTTAAGAGTTTTAAACTTTAAATATGGTGAAAAATATAATTAGAAACCAATTTAGGGAAATTGTAATTTGTTTATTTTTTTTGCTTATATTTTGGCAAATTTATTTAGCTTTTTCAGATGAATATTTTATGACAATAGTTCTTTTTCTAAATTTCCCAATCCTTATTGTTTCTATATTCTCTTCATTTTTAGTTTCTATGTATTACCATTATTTTCAAAATGTACTTTCCTTTAAAGAAGAATTCTATAATGTTCTTTTTTTAACTTCATTTGCGTCATTATTGCCTTTTGTTGTATCTTATACTCAACATTTTATTTTTTTTATGCAAGATATTTTTTTAAGTATTTATTATTATGGGGTAATTTATGCGTTGTATTTTTTTATGATTTTATACTATTATAATTTTTATTATGGGGATTCAAAAAAAGATCTAATATTGCTAGGATTTATTTTCGTTTTACCTTTTATGGTGTTTATTCTAATTTTTCCTGAAATTTTAGGTGATATGTTAGGAAATATATTTTAAGTTGTAGAATTATACACATCTACTAAATTATCTAGGTACTGTGTATCAATTTTAAAATTTCTTTTATGTTCTGTAAATAATAATTGTGTGTAAATTATTTGTATTATTCCATCTTTTTCTATTTGGAGAATTTCTTCTTTTGGATCATTAAGAATTTCTAAGTATTTATGTTCTAAATCTTTAACCATGTCATTGTTATCTAGTTTGTTGGCTGTGTACCAACAGTGTCCTATATGTTTACTTAAAATTTTACTAATTTCTAATTCTAATTTTCCTCTTGAAGGTATTTTTATCAAGTTTCCAGAGTTGAAATTATTTGACATTACTATTCATATTATCACTAGTATATAAGGTTTCTTGTGTTCTCTCCTTTAAAGTTCAGACAATATATTTTATATATTTTTTAGGAATTTCATCTATGTTTAGATATGCAACATTAGATTCTGTGAATTTAGAGCAAAAAATTGTTGGAGTTAGGGTTGATATTAATTCTCCAGTTATTGATTCTAAAGTTGTATCTAATGAGAGAATAGTTGAAGCAGTTAAAACTCTTAAGGAACTTGTGGATAAAAATTCTAAAGTAATTGTTTTAGCACACCAAGGAAGAGAGGGAAGAGATGATTTTTTGTCTCTTGAAAATCATATTCCGCTACTTTCAAAAGAGCTGAAAAAAACTAAAATTCATTTTTCTAAACTTGATTTGAAATCAGTTAAAACTACTATTTCTAAGATGAATTTTGGAGAAATATTAATTGTTGAGAATGTTAGGTTTATTAAAGATGAAATTGATTTGGGTAAAAAGAATAATGTTATAATTGAGATTCAAAAATTATTTGATTTTTATGTTTTTGATGCTTTTTCAATTGCTCATAGGAAGCAAGCAAGTGTTGTTGGTTGTACAAGTTGTCCAGTTTTAGCAGGGAGAAATTTAGAGAAAGAACTTTCAAATTTACATATTTTAGAGGAAACAGATGTCCCAAGAGTTTATGTTTTTGGAGGTGCAAAACCTGATGATTTGCTAGATTTAATTGAAGTGTCTTTGAAAGGGGATAAAGTGGATAGTATATTTTTGACAGGAGTAATTGGAGAAGTTGCACTTCACATAAATGGATTTTATTTGGGCAAAAAATTGAATTTTCTTGAAGAAAAAGGATTTCTTAGTTCTAAAGAAAGGCTTGCAGTTTTACTTAAAAAATACAAAGATAAATTTGTTTTGCCTCTAGATGTAGCACTTTTTGACTCTAAAAAAAGAATTGAAATTTCAGTTAATGAACTTGAGAGGAATAAAGAAATTTTGGATAAATATTTGATAGGGGATATTGGTTCTAAAACTGTTGATTACTATTCTTTATTTTTGAAACATTCAGGTTCAATTTATTTTAAAGGTCCGTCAGGAGATTTTGAAAAGAAAGAATTTGAAAATGGAACAAAAGAAATTCTTAAAGCTATAACTTCATCAGGAGCTTTTACATTTATGGGGGGTGGACATAGTGTAACTTCAGCTCAAATGTTTGGTTTTTTAGATAAATTTTCGTATGTCAGTTTGGCCGGAGGAGCACTTGTACATTATTTGAGTGGAAAAGACTTACCAGGGTTTAAAATTTTAAATTCAAGTTATGGGAAATTTGAGTGTGAATTTGATGATTTTTTAGTTGTTGGATCAAATACAGTTGATACTTGCATATCACTTCCAGAAGAATTTTCTAAAGTAACTTTAGGTGATAAGATTAAAATTAATGAGGATTTTAAGACTTTGGTCGGAGGTGGGGGAATTAATGTAAGTATTTGTCTTTCAAGATTGGGAGCAGGAATTAGGTACTTGGGAAAGATGTCTGAAGAGAGTCATGATATTATTGAGACGATTTTAAGGAAAAATAAGGTTTCTATTTTAAAATCTAAAAAAACTAAAAGGCCAGCAGCTAAATCAGTTTTACTTGATACAAAAGAAAAAGATAGAGTAATATTTACTTATCGTGGTCAGAATTCATATTTAGAAAAAAATGATTTTTCTTTTCAAGACATAAATGCAAAGTACGTTTATTTTTCTTCGCTTTCTGATTCAAGTTTTGAAACTCAACTTGAGATTGCAAAACATTTGAAGAGGAACCATTGTAAGAGTATAGTCTGTTATAATTTGAGTAGTCATTTAATAAGAAATGAGAAGAGGATAAAATCTCTCTTGAAGTATGTAGACATTTTAGTTTTAAATTATGAAGAAGCTCAACTGCTCACAGGTGAGAAAACTATATCTTCTTGTTTAAAGAAAATTAAAGATTTGGTGTTAGGAGTTGTTGTTATAACTGATGGTTCAAGGGGAGCTTATGCATATGATTCTAAAAAAGAATATTATGGGCCTTCAAAGAAACCTAAAGTTGTGGATTCGACGGGTGCAGGAGATAGTTTTGCAGGAACCTTTTTTTATTTTTTTGTACGAAACTATGGGATTCAAAAATCTTTAGAGTATGCCGCAATTAATGCAGCCTCAGTTGTTTCAACAAAAGGTGCTAATGAAGGATTATTGTATTATGAGGATATTATGAAAAATAAGTAAATATATAAATTACTTTTTCTTAGTCTAAGTATGATATTTGGTTTTTTATTTAAATGGGGATTAAGATTGGTTTTACCTACTTTAATTGTGGCAGGTGTTTTGCTGTATTTTGGTTGGGGACTTCAAAATGCATCTTTGGAAGAATTTCGTTTGAATGGAATTAAAGATATTACGACAGATTCTTTCACATTTGATGGAACACTCTTTGTTAAAAATCCTTCAGATATTTCTATTCCTGTTAAATCAGTTAAATATGTTGTTATTGTAAAAGAAACTGGAGAAGTAATTGGGGAAGGAGATGTTGGAGAGTTCACATTAGAGAAACAAGTAGTTTCAAAAATTCCTTTTACTCAGGAAATTAAATGGGTTCCAACAGCAGAGTTGGCCCTTGACTTAATTACAAAAGATGAAGTTTATGTGATTGTTAGGGGGAACCTTACATTAGATATTCGAAAAGTTGAAGAATATCAAATTCCTTTTGAAGCTGAGCAAGATATAAGGTCGTTTGTTGAGCAATTTGTACCTTTAGATATTACTGAAGATTTGCCCTTTGAGAATATTCCTTTAGTCAGAAGTCAAAATGGTTCAAATAATGATTCTTTAGGTTTACCTATTCTAAGTTAAGGCCTTATTTCATTTTTCAAATTATTATAGTCTTGTAATCCTATTTTATGATATGATTCAATTTGATTCACAATAATTTTATAAAGTTTTTAGTCTATGATTTTCATATGGAACTTTTGGAAAGTAAAGAGCTTATAAAACGTTTTCATGGATTTTTTGAAGAATATAAGAAAAAAGATATAAAAAAATCAATCCATGATGGTGAAACTTTCCTTAAAGTATCGTTTTTTGATATTTCTGAGTATGATTTTGAATTGGGAGAACAATTGCTTGGTTTTCCTCAGGATGTTATTGCAATTATGGAAGAGACTATTTCTCAGATGCATAGTGAGGATGTCAGGCTTAAAGTTAGGTTAACTTCACTTCCATCAACAGAGCAGGTTATGATTCGTGAAATTAGGTCAGAACATTTAGGAAAACTTATTTTTCTTGAAGGTTTGGTTCGTCGTAAAACCGACGTTAGACCGAGATTAACTTATATTGAATATTTGTGTACTAATCCTTCTTGTTCTTTTTCAGAAGATAAATTAAGAATTCCTCAAGTTGAGGATAAAACTAAAACACTTAAAACTTGTCCTAAATGTAAATCGGGCATTGAAATTATAAATAAGGAGTTAATTGACTCTCAAAATTTAGTTTTGGAAGAATTATCAGATCATTTGGACAACGCTGCAGATCAGCCAAAGAGAATTAATGTTATGCTTCAAGGAGATTTAGTTAGTCCATTTAAAGATTCTAAAACTAATCCTGGGTCACAAGTTTATGTAGTTGGTATTGTTCGTGAAATTCCTATTCCTACAAGAACTGGAGCTGAAAGTGTTAATTATGATTTAATAATTGATGCAAATTATATTGATTTATCAAAACAAGATTTTAGCGAAATAAAAGTTACTAAAGAAGAGGAGAAAGAAATTAAAGAACTTGCTGCAAAAGATAGGATTGAAGAAATTTTAGTTGAGAATTTTGCACCTTCAATATATGGACATAATAAAATTAAGGAGGCAATTCTTCTTCAACAATTTGGAGGTTCTGGAGGAACGAAAGGAGATGGTATTAAAATGAGAGGAGACATACATGTTCTTCTTATTGGAGATCCTGGTGCTGCTAAATCTCAAATGCTTAAGGCTGCAACTAAAATTGCTCCTAAGGCATCATTTGTGTCAGGAAAGTCAGCTTCAGCAGCGGGACTTACGGCAACTGTTATGAAAGATGATTTGACTCGAGGTTGGGCACTTGAAGCAGGTGCTATGGTTTTAGCTTCAGGAGGTTTATGTGCTATTGATGAATTGGATAAAATGTCAGACGAGGACACTTCTGCAATGCACGAAGCACTTGAGCAACAAAGTATTTCTATTGCTAAAGCAAATATTAGGGCAACTTTAAGGTGTGAAACAACAGTACTTGGTGCAGCTAATCCTAGGTATGGACGTTTTGATCCTTATGGAGATATTGCAAAGCAGATCAATTTCCCTCCTGCCCTTTTATCTCGTTTTGATCTAATTTATATTTTAAGAGATGAACCTAATAAAAAACAAGATGATTTAATTGCAGACCACATATTACAATCTCATAGGGATAAGACAAGGACTATCACTCAGATCGAGAGGGATTTTTTGAAGAAATATATTGCTTATGCAAGAAAAACTAAGCCAGTTTTGACTCAAGAAGCAATCACTAAGATAAAAGAATTTTATGTTGATATTAGAAATGCGGCAGGAGATGAAGAAAATCAAGTTAAATCTGTGCCTATTACAGCAAGACAACTTGAAGCTATTGTTCGTTTGGCTGAGGCTTATGCAAAAATTAGGCTGGATAAAAAGGTTAGACTTGAACATGCAGAAAAGTCTATTGCACTTTTATTATATTGTTTGGAGAAAATTGGACTTGATCCTAAAACTGGGAAACTTGATATTGATAGAATTACGACGGGAGTTACATCTTCAACAAGGAATTCATTTAGAATTATGCAACAAATTCTTGATAAACTTGAAGCCACCGAGCCAGAGATTAAATATGAAAGTATAATTGAAGAAGCCAAAAAAGCAAAGATTGAGAAAGTTGAAGCTGATAAAGTCCTTGAGAAACTGAAACAAGAAGGCCTTATTTTTGAGCCTCGTAAGAATACTTTCAAAAAGTTGTTATGATTTTTGTTTTTGGTTAAAACATAATATTTAAATACTCATTTTGTGGTTGATTATTATGAGACTTCTTAGGGCTTCTGGACTTTCGCATATTTATCTTGATAAAACAGAAACATCTGGATTTACAGATATTGCTGCAGGAACTTTAGTTAGGGCCTTAGGACATGGTTTGAAGTGTGCTTATATTGATTGTTCTTCTCAAAAAAATTCTTTTGTTTCACTTCTTGAAAATTTATCACTTTCAACAGCTTTTGTGAAATCTTTTTCTTCTTTGTCTTTAGATTCTTTTACTTTGAAGAATGATAAAACTTTAACCAAAGGTATGATTCCTCTTGTTGAATATCACTTAGTTCCAATAGATATTTTTTGGAATTCACTCCAATCTTATGATTTTGTTTGTTTTGACAATTTAAATTTTGAAAGTTTTGATTCAGTAAAGCTTTTGTCTTTTCTAAGGTCTAGGCATATTGAAACTGAAATTCTTTGTGTTACAAGGGAGAAAAATCTATATGAAAAAATTGAATCAGAATTTGATTTATCTTATGAAATTAACAAGAATAAATCAACTTTTGGAACTTTGAAAGGAAGTTTGTTAGTAGAAGGGCTTGGGGGCGGAACATCAAGGATAGGTTTTGGTGTAGCTATTAGGTCATATATTGCTAAAAAAAATGTTAGAATTTTGTATTTTGATAAAGGCGATAAAGAATATGGGGAAATGAAATTTTTTATGGCCCTTAAGAAGGGTGGAATCTCGACTAAACTATATGGGTCTTTTGATTTCACTTCTACAGGAATTCCAAGATATAATACTAAAGAGATTAGGGAAGGAGTTGAAAAAAGTGATGAAAAAGAAGTGATTGAAGGATTGAAATTATTCCAAACAGGGCTTAGGAAGGAAGGAGTATTTATAGTTGATAATTTAGATTCTATAATGTCAGGCCTTTTAACAAATTCTTCTCAAGTATTAGAATATCTTTCAAAAAATATTTCAAATCTTATTATGGTAGGTAAAAATTTTCCAAAAGAAATATCGGAATGTTTTGTAGAAAAGTGGTCACTTAAAGAAATTAAAAAAAAGGATAATGGTGCAAAGAGAAAAGGAATTGATTTTTGATTATTTCTTTCAAAGAATTACATATTTTCTTAACTTCACTGTAGAGATAAATAATTATATAGAATTTTTGGAGAGATTTTCCATATGGGATTATTTGGAAGTAAAAAAAAAGAGGAGGCTCCTGCACCACCAGCTCCGATGCCGGCACCACCTGAATTAGTTGGAGCACAGGCAGCACCGGATTTTCAAGCAGATCAAAATATGCATTTATCATCTCCTCCAATTCCAGGAAATTTAGATGGTATAAAGTCTCAAGTAACAGGAGATTTAATGGATAATAATTCTTCTGAGTTGTCAACAGCAAGTAATTCAGATGGTAATTCTAATAATGTTCAAGAGAATTCAGAGGATTCAGCAAATTTGGTTGACTCTTTATTTGACTTTAGTGATTTTGAACTTCCTAATTCGAACTCAGAATCTGGAGAAATTAAAAAATTTGGGAGTAAGTCTCCTTCTTCGCATAGTGGTAGTATGGCACTTGCAACTTCATCTTTTAAGAAAAGGGATCCAAGTATAGCATCAAGTGAAACTTTTTTTATTACGACTTCACAATTTAAACATTTTCTAGATACTGTTGAGGTAGTTAGGAGGAAAGTTAAAGATGCTTCAGAAAGACATTTAAGACTTTTAGATATAAAAGGGGAAGAAGATGTAGAATTTGAGAATTTAAGAAAAGATTTTCAATACATAGAAGATAAATTATATGAGATTGATAGTTCAATTTTTGAGAGGTAATAAAAGTGGCTCATAAATCAAGAGATGTTTTCATTAAAATTGATAAGGCCGAAGCTTTGAATGAACATAGGGTTCAAATTCAAGAACAGGTGGAACTTCTAAAAGAGCTTTTTTTAAAATATGATAAACTTCATAATGAAGAAAATAAAATATTTGAAAACTGGGCAAATTACGTTGAAAATATTTCTCAACATTTAGATCATATCTCTCACTAAAAAATGAAAACTCAAAAAACTCATAATGAAGACTTGTATGTGGCAATTAATGATGTATATAATAAAAAGAAATCTGTATTGATTAGTCTTAAAGATTCTTTGGTTCTACAGGAAGAATATGAGAAATTTATGGATGTAAGGAAGACAAGATTAGCAGTTTTAAAAGAAATAAAAACTGAAATGGATACTTTAGGAAAAATGTTTCAAGGTCTTGTGAAGGAATTTCCAAATGTAAGGTCTATAATTACTCAAACTGAAAAGGAAATAAGGGAAATCAGTACTAATATTAAGTCAATAAGGAGTTCAATTTCGGCTGAAGAGCAAGATATCTTTAAACTTGAAGAATTTGAAAGGTCCTTGAAACAAGAAAAAAAAGGGAGTGTGGCCTCTATTAAAAAACCAAATTTAAATTCTGGAAAAATTTCAAAAATTGATAATAAATCGCTTCCTGAATCTAAAGTTGATAGAATTAAAAATAATTTGGAGGTAATTGAACAGAAATTAAAAGGTCTTCATTAGTTTTATAAATTAATTCTTTGTTCTTTTATAAATGCGTAAAAATATAGTTGATACTGGAAATAAGCAACTTACTTATGAAATTAGGAATATTGTTTCTTTGGCAAAAAAAATTCAAAATCTTGGCCAAAATATTTATTGGGAAAATGTAGGTGATCCTGTTGATAAGGGTGAGGAAATTCCTAATTGGATGAAAAATATAATTAAAAGTGCATTGGACTCAACATCTTCTTATGGTTATTGTGAAACAAAAGGAGTTTTGAAAACAAGAGAGTTTTTATCTGAAAGGGCAAAAATAGAAGCAAGAAAGGAGATTGACTCAGAACATATAATTTTTTTTAATGGTCTTGGAGATGCTATCTCAAAATTATACTCTTTATTAAGGCGCGAGGTTAGAGTAATAGGTCCATCGCCTGCTTATCCTACACATTCAAGTGCAGAAGGGAAACATGCTGCTAATGAACATATAACTTATAAGCTTGATCCAAAAAATAGTTGGCTTCCTGATTTGGAAGATTTGGAAATGAAAATAAAATATAATGATTCGATAGTTGCTATTTTAATTATAAATCCTGATAATCCGACAGGTATGGTTTATCCAAAAGATTATTTGGAAAAAATTGTTTTAATTGCTAAAAATTATGATTTGTTTTTAGTTTCAGATGAAATTTATGCTAATCTGGTTTATAATAATTCAGAATTTGTTTCAATTTCCAAACTTTGTGAAGAAGTCCCAACTGTTGTTATGAGAGGGGTTAGTAAAGAGCTTCCTTGGCCAGGAGCTAGGTGTGGATGGATTGAAGTTTATAATAAAGAAAAAGATGAGAATTTTTCTCAGTTTATAGATTCTTTACACAATTATAAAATGCTTGAAGTTTGTTCAACTACACTTCCTCAAGTTGTTCTTCCTGAAATTTTTTCAAATGGGAATTATGAAACTTATAAGAACACTAGGTGCTTGGAGATTGAGAAAAGAGCAAATTATTTTTACGAAGAACTTTCATC
>JBFKKL010000018.1:0-9371 GCA_041631255.1 Candidatus Woesearchaeota archaeon
GGAACTTGGTCAGATGGGAGAAAAGGAGTTGCTCAATATTTAAAGAGAGAAAATTTCTTCGATATGCTTTCACACTTGACAAGAGTTGTGTCACCTCTTTCAACATCTCAAGAGAATTTCACGGCAAGGGAACTGCACCCAACACATTATGGTAGATTATGTCCTGTTGAAACGCCAGAAGGTCACTCAATTGGATTAAGGAAGAATCTGGCTTTAATGGCTAATGTAACATATAAAGAAAACGGAGTTAACAAAGAATTGATTGATAAAATGAAATCTTTTGGACTTCAAGGAGGAGAACAATAATGGCAGGAGATATTTTTGTAAATGAAGTATATGTTGGAAGTTGTCCAAACTCAGCTAAATTTGTTGAAAAATTTAGAACTTCAAGAAGAAAGGGAGAAATTGGGGAAGACCATAATATTTACCATAATAAGGAACTAGACTATGTATATATTGAAAACGGCCCAGGAAGAGTTAGAAGACCACTTATTGTTGTGGAGAAAGGAGTTTCAAAATTAAGTTCAGATCATCTTAAAAAGTTAGCTAAAGGAGATATGGCTTATGACGATTTAATCAAAGAAGGAGTAATTGAATACTTAGACGCTATGGAAGAAAATGATGCTTATATCGCTTTCAAACCTGAAGAAGTTTCAGCAGAGCATACTCATTTAGAAATTTCGCCTATGATTATGTTTGGACTTAACACAGGAACTGTTCCATTTTCAGACTATGATGAGCCATCACGTTTAATGCGTGGACAGAAAACAGTAAAACAAGCTGTTGGAATGTACGCTCTTAACTATTCATTAAGAAAAGAAACGGATAGAAACCTTTTAGTTAACCCTCAAAAACCTTTAACTAAAACTTACATTTACGATTTATTAAACTTTGACACTCATCCTGCTGGGCAAAACTTAATTGTTGCAGTTATGAGTTACGAAGGATATAACATGGAGGATGGTTTAATTTTAAACGCTTCATCTATTGAAAGAGGACTTCAAAGATCCTACTATTACAAATTATACTCAACTTCAGAAATTAAGTATCCAGGTGGACTTCAAGACAGAGTTTCAATTCCTGCTAAAGACATTAAAGGATACAGACTTGAAGAAGATTACAGGTACCTTGAAGATGATGGTATTATTTATGTAGGTCAAAATGTTTCACAAGGAGATGTTATTGTGGGTAAAACTTCTCCGCCAAGATTCATTGAAGAAATTGAAGGGTTTGGTCAAATGGTTAATTTAAACATTGACTCATCATTAACTCTTAAAGAAGATGAAGACGGAGTTGTGTCCTCAATTTATGTTGTAGAAAACTCATCAGGAGAGAAAGAAATTGATGTTATTCTAAGAACACAAAGAAGTCCTTTAGTTGGAGACAAGTTCGCTTCAAGACACGGTCAGAAAGGAGTAGTTGGAGCATTATTCAAACAATCAGACATGCCATTTACTGAAAATGGAATTGTGCCTGATGCAATTTTCTCACCTCATTCAATTCCTTCACGTAAGACAGTTTCACACGTTATGGAAATCTTAGCAGGTAAAGTTTCAGCTCTAAGGGGAGAAGCAGTTGACGGAAACTCATTTGATGGAGAAAATGAAGAACAATTAAGAAAACAACTTGCTGATTTCGGATTTAATTCAACAGGTGCTGAAGTAATGTTCGATCCTAAAACTGGAAAGAGAATGAAAGCAGAAATTTATGTTGGATCGCTTTATTACTTAAGATTAAAACACCAAGTAGATAATAAAATCCAAGCAAGAGGAACAGGGCCAGTTCAACTTCTAACAAGACAACCAGCTGAAGGTAGAGTTAGAGGAGGAGGTCTAAAACTTGGAGAAATGGAGAAAGATGCTCTAATTTCACACGGAGCATCCTTACTTCTAAAAGAGAGGTTTTCATCAGATCAAACAACAGCACTTGTTTGTACAACTTGTGGTTATTTAGCAGATCCTTACCTGTTTAATTACAGAAGTAAGTGTCCTGTTTGTTCAAACACTAAGTTTGACGAAGTAGAAGTAGCCTATGCGTTTAAGTTATTCATGAACGAATTAAGGTCACTGGGGATTAGCCCGTCTTTTGGAACAAAGGACAGGTTTTTTGAATGAGGTATAAAAAATGAGAACAGCAGTTACAAAAAGAATCAACAAAATTGGATTTTCCGTGGTATCTCCAAAAGAGATAATGAAACAAAGTATTGTAAAAGTAATTACTCCAGAAATTTACGACAAGTACGGTTTTCCAGTAGAAGGAGGACTTATGGACATGAGAATGGGAGTAATCGAACCAGGTTTATCTTGTAAGACTTGTGGACAAAGCTACAAAAATTGTGAAGGTCACTTTGGTCACTTAGAACTAGCAAGGCCAGTTCTAAACGTAAGTTTTATTGATGAGATTAATTTAATCTTGCAAACTACATGTCAACATTGTCACAGAATTCTTCTAGCAGAAGATAAAATTGAACCTACAGTTGAAGAATTAAGAAAAGCAAGAGAAGAACTAGGAACTGAAAAATTCATTAAATACCACGCTAAATTTATTGCAAATTTAAAGAAAATCAAAACATGTCCTCATTGTGAAGAAAAACAAGAAACTATCAAATTAGATAAATCAAGTGTTTTTGTATTTACACAAGCTGAGAAAAAGAGACTTTTAACTACAGAAATTAGATTTAGATTTGAGAATATTCCTGATTCAGATTTACCTTTATTAAATCTTCAAAATGTAAGGCCAGAATGGTTACTATTAACTTCACTTCCAATTCCACCTGTTTCGATGAGGTCAACAATTACTCTTCAATCAGGTCAAAGATCAGAAGACGATCTAACACACAAACTTACAGATATTGTAAGAACTAATCAAAGATTACATGAACACCTTTTAGTAGGAGTTCCTGAAGCAATTATTGAAGATGTTTGGGATCTTCTCCAATATCATATTTCAACTTATATGGATAACACTATCTCAGGTCTTCCTCCTGCAAGACACAGAAATGGGGACACTCTAAAATCCATTGCAGAGAGAATTAAAGGTAAAAAAGGAATTATCCGTAATAATTTAATCGGTAAACGTGTAAACTATTCTGCAAGAACTGTAATTTCACCAGATCCAAGATTAAAATTAAATGAAGTAGGAGTTCCAATTCAAGTAGCATCAAAACTTACTGTACCTGAAATTGTAACAGAAGAAAATCTTGAAACAATGAGAAATTTAATTAGAAATGGCCCAAATAAATACCCAGGTTCAAATTATATTTTAACAAAAAGTGGTCTTAAGAAAACAGTTGCGCCAGAACTAGTTGACGTTCTTCTTGAAGAATTAGAACCTGGATATACAGTTGAAAGACACTTATTAGACGGAGATTCAGTAATTTTTAACAGGCAACCTTCACTTCACAAGCTATCAATGATGGGTCATGTTGTAAAAGTTTTGCCTATTAAAACATTTGCAATTAATCCAGGTGTATGTAAACCATATAACGCAGACTTCGACGGAGACGAGATGAACTTACACATGCCACAAACTCTTGAATCAAGACAAGAAGTTGAAAGATTAATGGATGTAAAACACCAACTTATTTCACCTGCCTCAGGAGAAGCTGTTATTGGTTGTATTCAAGACTCAATTGCAGGACTTTACCTTTTAACCAAAGGAGAAGATAAATGGTCAAAATCAGATGCTCTTGAATTATTATTTGCAGCAGGTTTTACAAAAGTTGAAAATATGAATTTCAAAGACAAAGTAACTGGTGCAGAAATTTTCTCAAGTATCTTGCCAGAAGGTTTAAACTTTATTGGTGAAAGTAAATCTGGAGAAGTTATTATTGAAAATTCGCAGTTAAAGAAAGGAATTATTGACAAAAAAACAGTTGGTGATGGAGGAGGAACTCTTCTAAGGCACTTACATAAAAACTACGGTCCAGAGGTTGTAATTGAAGTTGTAGGTTACATGTTTAGATTAGGTATTCAAGTTCTTAAGAAAGAAGGACTTACGGTTTCAATGGGAGATTTTGATGTACCAAAAGAAGTTGAAAAAGAAGTTGATAAAATTAATGACAAAGTGTTCAAAGAAATTGATAAAGTAATCGAAGCTTACCATAATAAAACTCTAGAAAGACTTACAGGGCTATCTATGGAACAAAGTTTAGAAATTAAATTATTACAATTACTAAACTCCATTCGTGATGAATGTATGAGGGTAGTTAATGAAAAACTAGATCATTCCACAGGAACTATGGTTATGGCAGATTCAGGAGCTAGAGGAAATGCTTTATCAATTGTTCAGATGCACGCAGGAGTTGGACAACAGTCACTTAGAGGACAAAGAATTTCAAGAGGGTTCGATGGAAGAACACTTGCATGTTTTAAGAAAGGAGATATTTCACCTTTAGCAAGAGGGTACATTAAATCATCACTTAGAAAAGGACTTGAACCCTACGAAGTATTTTTCGGAAACATTACGGGAAGAGACGGTCTGATGGATACAGCTTTAAGAACACCTAAGACAGGTTATCTATATAGACGTATGGCATCGGCAATGCTTGACTTAGTAGTTAATGAAGACTTATCAGTTAGAGATGAGAAAGGAACTATTGTCCAATTTAAATATGGGGATGATGGAATTGAAGTAACTAAGACTGTAAGTGGTCACTTTGATGTTAAATCAATAGTGAAAAATACTCTAGGAGGTAAGAACTAAAAATGAATAAAAATATTGAAGACTTTGCAAATAAAAATCCAGAATTTCCAAGATACATTTTAGAAGCTGTTGAGAAAGAACTTCCAAAAACAGTAAAAGATGCTGACGTTAAGAAAGTTCTAGAAAATGTTGAAAAAGAATATATGGAATCCCTTATTGCGCCTTACGAAGCAATAGGAGTAATTACTGCCCAAAGTGTAGGAGAGCCGTCAACTCAAATGACTTTGAATACGTTCCACTTCGCAGGTGTTGCAACACAAAGTGTAGAAGGTCTTCCAAGATTAATTGAAATTTTAGACATCAAGAAAACTTTAGAAATGCCTCTTATGAGACTATATCTTAAAGACAAGAAAATGTCTGAAGATAAAATCAAGATTTTAGCAGGTAAAATTAAAGAAACAAAACTAGCTGATTTCACAACTGAAACAGATATTGATGTTGAAGAAAAACTAGTTACAATTAGTTTAAATAATAAAGAATTAAAGAAATACTCAATTGAAATTGACAAACTACTTGCTTTAATTGATAAAAGAATCAGAAAAAAGACAGAAGTAAGTGACAAAGAAATTGTTGTTAAGGGAGATAAAAACGCATCACTTAAAGATTTAATGAATCTTAAAGAAATTGCTTTAAGTTCAATTGTTTACGGAATTAAAGGTATTAAAGACGTTTCAATTATGAAAGATGAGGAATATGTGTTAGTTGCAAATGGAATTGCAATTAAACAAGTAGCAGCTCTTGATGAAATTGATGAATCTAGAATTTACAGTAATGATATTGCTGAAATGTATGAACATTATGGTGTTGAAGCTGCAAGACAAGTTATTATTAATGAAATTATGGAAGTAGTTAGATCACAAGGTCTATCAATTAATGAAAGACACGTTCTTTTAATTGCTGATGTTATGACTTATGCAGGTGAACCAAGAGGAATGACACGTTACGGAATTGTAGCTGATAAATCAAACGTTCTAACAAGGGCATCTTTTGAAACTCCACTTAAACATCTTTCAAGAGGGGCTTTGATGAATGAACAAAATGAATTAACATCAATCACAGAGAACGTAATGACAAACCAACAAGTAACTGTTGGTACAGGAATTCCAAAAATTGCTGTTAAATCTAAGAAGTAATTTTCTTTAATTTTTTAAACCCTTAATTCTTTCCTTTTTTATGACACAAGCTAAAGAAGAGTTTTTTAATGAACTTATTGAAGAATTATTAGAATCTAAAATCTCTTCACCTAAACAATTGAATGAGTTAAAAATCAAATTAGCTAAAAAACATAATATAAAATCAATTGTAAAAAATCCTTATATTCTAGCGCACACTCCAAACGAGAAAAGAGACAAAGTAATCAAAGCTTTAAACATAAAGCCAATTAGAGAACTCTCAGGAGTAACTGTTGTAGCTTTATTTGCAAAACCCCATGGATGTCCTCATGGTAAATGCATGTATTGTCCAGGAGGTCCTGGGAGTCCATTTGGAGATACTCCTCAATCTTACACTGGTCAAGAACCAGCAGCTCAAAGAGCAAAAAGAAATTTTTACGATCCATACCTTCAAATTTTCAACAGGCTTGAACACTATATTGCAAATGGACATGATCCTGACAAATTAGAATTAATTTTCATGGGAGGAACTTTCCCTTCACTTGATCAAGAATACAGAGATGATTTTGCAAGAAATGTTTACAAAGCAATTAATGATTTTGGAGACCAGTTTATGAATCAAGAAAATGGTAAAAGAACAACAAATTTTAACAAATTTAATGATTTTTTCGAGATGAAAGAGGATTTGAACTCAAGTGAGCGTATGAAAAGAGTTCACGACAAAATCTTTGAGCTTAAAGAAAAGAACATTCTAACTTTAGAAGAAGAGATCAAGAAAAATGAAACTGCTTTAATTAGGGCAATTGGACTTACAATTGAAACTAAACCTGACTGGGCACTAAAAGAACATTGTAAAGATATGTTAAGATACGGTTGCACAAGACTTGAAATTGGAGTTCAAACATTAAATGAAGATTGTCTCAAAAAAACAAATCGTGGCCACACACTTGAAGACACAAAGAAATGTTTCCAAGTATCTAAAGATATGTGTTTCAAAATTAATGCTCACATGATGCTTGGCCTTCCAGCATCAACACTTGAAATTGATAAACAATCTTTAATTGATTTATTTGAAAAAGAAGATTATAGGCCAGATATGTTAAAGATATACCCATGTTTAGTAGTTAGAGGAACACCACTTTACAAAATGTATGAACTTGGTTTATTCAAACCTATAGATACAGAAATTGCAGCAAAAATCATTGCAGAGAGCTATTCCCATTTCCCGAGATTTGTAAGAGTAATGAGAGTTCAAAGGGATATTCCAACAACTTTAGTTGAAGAAGGAGTTCAAAAATCTAATTTAAGAGAATACGTTGAAGAAGAAATGAAAAAGCTAAATGTTGAGCCTTGTGACATAAGAGCAAGAGAAATTGGACTTAGACAAATTAAAGGATATAAAACAGGAAATTTTGAATTACACATTGATGAGTTCAAAGCATCAAAAGGGGAAGAGTTTTTTATTGATGTTGTTGATGAGAAAGATACAATGATAGGATTCATCAGGCTAAGATTCCCTTCAGAAAGTAATTTGATGGAAGAAATTGATGATAAAACAGCACTAATTAGAGAATTACACATTTATGGTCAAACAATTCCTGTTGGACAAGAAAAACATGAAACTAAATCACAACATAAGGGTTGGGGGAGAAAACTTGTAGAAAAGGCAGAAGAAATTGCGAAACAAAATGGTTATAAAAAAATGGCAATTATCTCAGGAGTTGGAGTTAGAGAATATTACAAAAAATTAGGTTATGAATTAGAAGGCCCATACATGGTTAAGAAGCTTTAAGCAACTTTTTCAGAAAATCTTGGATCAAATTTAGCTATTGCCTCTTCTAGTTGACAGTGCATTTGTCCACCTTTAATAAGTGGGTTTCTAGAAGCTTTTATTTTCGAAAGGCAATCAAAAATTTCAATTGGATTCATCATTGGCCTATAACCTCTTTTATCAAACAATTTTTCAAAAGAATCTGGAACACATAATCTCACTTCAACTATTTTCATTGGTTTTCTAAAGTAAGCATAAATTCCAGTTGTGTTCCCAAGTGGCATAAGAATTCCTGATTCCATTGGTCTATAAAAAAACATTCTTTCTTCATATTCATTACTATCATAAAGCATTTTAATTCCACTTCTAAGAAAATTTTTCCAATTTTTTCCAAGAGGATTTCTAAGCTCTACAACTTTTGACATGAGTTTAATAATTAATTTCTCTTTATAAGTTTTTCACTAAGAGTAACAACAACAATATTACAAGTAACATTTCAAGTTTTCATCACTTTCGTTATTACAAACATTTATAAAATTAAATCTTTGATAAATTCACCATGGGAAACGATAAAATACCCCTTATTTCAGAAAAACAATATGTTTACGAAGGGTATTTTGACATAAAGAGTCTATATAAATTTGTTAAAACTTATTTAGAAGATTCTAAGCATTATGATGTGTCAGAAAAAGAACTTGAAGAGAAAAACGATGGAGCAACAAAAGAACTTCTCTCAACAATACTTGCAGAGCAAGAATATACAGATTACTTCAAAATTGTTTTAAAATTTAAAATGATTCTTGGAGGAAAAGAAAAATTGATTGAAGATTCAGAAGGACACTCAAAAAAATTAGTTAAAGGAAAGGCCCATATTTCAATTAATGCATATTTAGAGAAAGATTTTATGAACAAAAAACATGATGGTCCACTCACAAGTTTCTTTAGGAAAGTATATGATAAATATATCGGAGAAGATGAACTAAAAACAGCAATTGGAAGTGCGGCAGGAGATGTGGGTGATCTTCTGGCTCAGTTCAAACTTCAATGTAATTCAACAGTAAAATGAAAAACAAAAAAGCATCATTTCAAATAGGGTTAGGGATTATTGCAATAGGACTTTTATTTTTAATTGTTGGAATCGCAACAGATAATTATGAAGATGATTCAAAACAGAAGTATCAAGACAAAAAAGATCAGTATTCTGATGAAACAAATTACTATGAATCATATCTTTTCGCACTTTTTGATACAGATTTAGGGAAACAACAAATACAAGTAGAGTCTTTTCCTAACATTCAATTAGGATCTAAAGTAGTTTATAACACAGTTCATATTGCTAATCCCTACAGACTTATAGCTAATCCTTTTACAAATTCACAATACTCATTTGATGTTTATTTTACTGAAGAAGTTAACTTAAACGAATATTTAATTTACGCCAAAATTGATAGAATCTCTGGAGATAATCCTATCAATGTTTATGCAAATGGAGATTTAGTTGCTAAAATTAGTGGGAAGGCAACTGATTTTCCTTTACTTATTAAAAAGAAACCTGTTAATAGTTCAACAGTTTTAACTTTCGAAGTTGAAAAACCTGCCTGGTATTCTCTTTTTAATTGGAATAAAGTGGATGTTACAGATTTGAGAGTAGTTGAAGTAACTCAAGACAAAAAAGAAGGAGACAAGGAGTTTAATTTCCAAGTTGATTTTGATTTCCTAGAAAGAATGTATATCGACTTAGTAATCTCATGTGACACAGTTACAGAATCAGCTCCAGCAATTAA
>JBFKKL010000019.1:0-8813 GCA_041631255.1 Candidatus Woesearchaeota archaeon
ACAGAATTTGCAGGTTGAGAAAAAGTTGTCATGCTTAGACCAATTGAAAGTGCTGCCAGTATCTTCTTATATTTTTTATTTAGAAACATTTTAGACTTTAATTTACTTTATATGTATTTAATACTTTTGTTTCCAATAATATCTAGAAAATTTTATAAGTTAGAAATTTTAGTTAAAAAAGTTTATAAAAAATAATATTGATTAAAATCTATGTCTACGCTAGTTGCTTTACTCAGTTCAGGAAAAGGAACATGGGCGCAAGTTAACGCAATTATTAAATCTCATAATTGGAACAATATTCTTCTTATTTGTAATGAATTTGCATTTACAACATTTGAATCTAATAAAGGTAAAAAAGTAGTAATTGATGAAAAACAGGTTCAAAAAAGTTTTCAAAAATTATCTAAATTTTTAAAAGAAAATGTTAAAGACTTTGAAGTGGCTTTGAATTTATCTTCTGGAAGTGGTCTTGAACATATGATAGTTCTGTCAGCAGTTTTGAAATCTGGGTCCGGAGTTAGGTTTGTTTATCATGATGGGGCTGAAATAAAAGATTTTGAAATACTTGATGAAGATTATTCAAATTTTGGAGGTGGAAATGAACTCTAGAAAGTACATTGTAGTTACTGGAGGAGTTATATCAGGATTAGGAAAAGGGATTACTGCCGCGAGTATAGGATTTTTTTTCTCAGAGAAATATAAAGTTTGTCCTATAAAACTTGATGGATATTTGAATACTGATCCAGGAACAATGAATCCTGTTGAGCATGGAGAAGTTTTTGTTTTGGATGATGGTGCTGAAGTTGATATGGACTTTGGGCATTATGAAAGATTTTTAGGAGTTAGTGCATTAAAATCTCAGAGTATTACTATGGGAAAGATTTTTCAGAATGTTAGAGTTCGTGAAAGAAGAGGAGATTTTTTAGGACAAACAGTTCAGCTAATTCCCCATGTAACTGATTTAATTCAGGATAAAATTTTGAAAATATGTGATGACCAAAAAGCTGACTTAGCATTGATTGAAGTTGGTGGAACTGTTGGTGATATTGAAAATGAATTATTTCTTGAAGCGTGTCGTCAACTTGAGAAAAAAGTAGGGAATGAGAATATTTGCTTTGTACATTTAACATATGTTCCAATTCCTTACGGAGTTAATGAACAAAAAACTAAACCAACACAGCAGAGTGTAAATACTTTACAGAAGAAAGGAATTTGGCCAGATATTATAATTGGGCGTTGCACTGAAGAACTTCAAGAAAAAGTCAAAAAGAAAATTGCTCTTTTTGCTAATGTCCAAGAAACTGATGTTTTTTCTGCTCCTGACTTATCTTGTGTTTATTCTCTTCCATCATTTTTTGAAAAAGAAAATTTAGTTGGGAGAATTAGTCAAAAACTTAATATTTCTAAACCTGAAACATCAAAACTTGATACTTGGAATTCACTTTTGATGAAAAAGAAAAAAGAGAAAGTAACTATTGCAATAGCTGGAAAATATACTGATCTTGAAGATTCTTATGCAAGTGTTGTTGAAGCAATTAATCATGCTGCATTTCATCTTGAATGTGAAGTTGAAATTGAGTGGGTTGAAACTACAAATGTTGATTTTAACCAACTAAAAAAAATTGATGGAATAATTGTTCCTGGTGGGTTTGGATCTAGAGGAGTTGAAGGTAAAATAAATATAATTAATTATGCGAGAAAAAAGAATATTCCTTTTTTAGGTATCTGCTATGGATTGCAATTAAGTGTTATTGAGTTTTTGAGAAATGAGTGTCAAATTGAAGATGCACAAAGTATGGAAATTGATGAAAATACAAAGTGTCCTGTAATCACACTTCTTGATGAACAAAAAAACGTTGTTAAAATGGGAGGGACTATGAGGCTTGGGTCTTATGAAGCTAAACTTAAAAATTCTAAAACTAGAAAGTTGTATGAAAAATTTGGTTTAATAAAAAATACTATTATTTCTGAAAGGCATAGGCATAGATTTGAAGTTAACCCGGCATTTGTTTCTAAATTTGAAGAAAAAGGACTTAATGTTGTTGGTAAAAGTTATGAGAGAGATTTAGTTGAATTTATAGAACTTGAAAATCATCAATATTTTGTTGCAACTCAAGCACACCCAGAATTAAAATCTAAACTAGAAAAACCTGCACCACTTTTTTACGGATTGATTGAAGCTGCATTGAAAAGAAAATAAAAAATTATTCTAGGTTTTTTAATGTGAATGGAATTAACATTCCAACTAAAAGACAAGCAATTGAAATTAGAGTATTTTCAAATGTTGTCATTGATGTGAAAACTTGTGATAATGGGATTGCAATTGTACCCACTACTAAACCTAAAAGAGCTGAAAGTGTTTTAGTTTTGTGTTTTTCAAGAAGGTATGAAATGAATTTTGAACTTGATATTATACCTGAAATTGTCCCTAAAATGAATATTAATAAAACTAAAAAATTTAGCTCTGATAGTGCCTCTATTATGTAAGAATAGAGTCCAAGAATTAGAAGAATAAATGAACCTGAAATTCCTGGCAAGAGCATTGCAGTTATTGCAACAAAACCTCCAAAAAACACATATAATAAAGATGGCTCTAAAAGATAATGAGGCTTTAGAAAATAAATTGAAAAACCTAGGATAAAACCTAATATCAAGAAGTTTCTTGACTTATCTTTCTCAATATGTTTATTAATTAATGGAAGTGAAGCAATTATTAGTCCAACAAAAAAAGCAAATGTGAAATTCAAATAATTTGTTAGTAAATAATTCATTAACTTTGAACCTAAAACTATTGCAGTTAATATTCCTGAAAATAAAATTAATAGAAAAATTAAATCTAATTTTTTAATTTCTTTTAGGTATAGTTTCTTTTTTTTTGAGAAAAAATATTTGATTAGGTTTGTTAAAACTTTTGGGTTGAAATGTGACAAGGCAGTAATAAATCTTTGATAAATCCCCGTTATGAGTGCAATTGTCCCTCCTGAAATTCCTGGAACTAAATCGCAAAGACCCATTGCAATTCCTTTTAGATAAATAAAGAAATTTTCTTTCATAGTATTGTTTTCTCTTGACATTTTATTTAAACGTTTGTTTTCTTTGAGATTTCTATATCTTTTCTTATTTGTTCTTTTAATTCCTCTAAATTATTAAATTTCTTCTCGTCTCGTATAAAATATAAAAATTCAATAGTTATTTCTTCATCATAAATCTCACCTTTAAAATTTAATATGTGAACTTCACAAATTGGAGTTTTACGGTTTTTGTCAACTGTTGGCCTAAGACCTATATTTGCAACCCCTTCATAACATATATTATTTACTAGGACATTAACTTTGTAAACGCCTGTTTTTGGAAGAAGTTTTTTTTTGTTAACTGTTAAATTAGCTGTTGGGAAACCTAATTTTCTTCCAATTTTTTTACCTTTCATAACGACCCCTTTCATGACATAATGTTTTCCTCTGAGTTTTTTGAAATTTTCAACTTTTCCTTTTTCAATAAACTCTCTTAAATTTGAACTAGAAATTTTTTTTTCATTTTCTTTTACTAATTTGAAACTTTCAAACACTATGTTGTTTCTTGAGCAAAAATTTTCTAAATCAATTACACTTCCTTTTTGCATTTTACCAAATTTGAAATTCTCTCCAACTATTAATGCTTTTATAGGAAGATTTTCTAGGAAAATTTCTATAAATTCCTTTGGAGTTTGGCTCATTATCTTTTTTGAAAATTTTAAAGAAAAAATTTTTTCAACTCCTAAATCTTCAAGAGCTTTGCATTTCTCATTGAAAGTATTTAGATAAAAGTGACTAATATTCTCTCTTAAAATCTCTACGGGGTGTGGATCAAATGTTAAAACTGAAGGAATAGAATCTGTTTCTTTTGCAATACTACAAACTCTTCTGATAAGTTTTTGGTGGCCCTCATGTAAACCATCAAAGTTTCCAATAGCAATAGTTAACTTACCTTGTATCTTTTTAGTATCTTTTAGGTTTTTTAATCTTATTATTTCAATCATTTATACATTAACAATACTTAAATTGTCAAGAGTTTCTTCTAGTTTGTATAATTTTTTAGCAGGAGTTTTAATGAAGAGGATTTTTGGTTTATTACTTGATGTGTAAAATGAGATTATGTCAACTTCTGAAACTTTTTTTGAAAAATAAAAACAATCAAAATGAATTTTAATTTTTCCAACCTTTAGTATTGCATTGTACAAAATACCTTTTTCATTTTTTTGTTTGTTTTCAATTTTGAGATAATTCTGAGTTAAATAATTTTCAATAAATTCCTCTTCTTTATCTTTTTCAACTTCACCTTGAACTTCTGAAATTGTATTTTTAGGTAAATTTTCTTTTTCAACTTTTGTTTGAGAATGTGCTTGTTGTTTTGTTTCTTGTTTCTTTTGTGTTTGAGTTTGAACTTGACCTTTTGAATTTCCTTTCAATACATCCAGGATCTGCTTTTTTGTTTCATTTGGATCTCTTAAATACCAAACCCAAAATTTGAATTGTTTTGAATCGTGCTCTAATTCAATTGGTGTTGCAAAATCTTTGATCCTATCAATTGCAAGTCTTATTTGAATTGAGAGTGATGTATCATTTAAAACTTGCTGCTCCTTTAATTTTAAATAAGCTTCTTTTTCGTAGTTTGAAAGATGTTTTTCACCCAATTCTTGAAGAGCTTCTTTTTGTCTTGGGTCGTAATAGTAAGGAGATGCTGAAAGTTTTAGATGAGTTATTCCAACAGTTTTTTCTTTTGCAAGTTCACTTAAAGCAGCTGATGCAATCATTGTTGTTGTGTCAAATATTTCAGCAACTGATGTTGGAGTTGTATATTTTTGTTCTCTAACATATCGCAAAAGATTATCCTTTGTTAAAATCATAACATAAAATGTAGTTTTTAGTTTTTAAACATTTGGTGTTAACTTAAAGTATCTATCTTACTTTTTCCAAATATTTATAAAGAAAAAGTTTTGTAAATTGGTATGGTTTGGAGAAAAATAAAAGAAGTTTTTTCTGAAGATGATAGTGACAAATATGAAATTCTATATCACAAATATTCTCAACTTAGACTTGAAAATAATAGACTGAAAGAAAATCACAAAAATGACTTACACAATACTAAAGTTGGTATACATGCTAAAGTTGCAGATCATTTAGTTGAACTTTATTCGGACATTGAAGTTATGAGAAACAGTAGTTTTAAAGTCCATGCTAAAACAAAAGAAATTCAAAGACTTATGCTTGACATGAATAAAGTTGAAAAGAAAGCTAAAGAACTTATGAAAGATTTTTCACTTGAAGAAGTTATGCCTGAAGAGAGATTTTATGATCCTGAATTGCATGAGGTTGCTTCATATGAAGATGCTAAAGGAATGGCTAAGGGCATAATTATCAAAACTGTTAAAAGAGGTTTTAAGTATAGAGGAGAGCTTATTAGAAAACCTAGAGTGGTTGTTACAAAATAATTTTTTATTTATTTTCTATTATGCTCAACTTGAAAGTAGATATAAAAGTTTTAATTGATTGGATTTTGTAAAATTTTATGTTTGGTCTTGCGAAATTACTTGATAAAAAAAGAGAATTAGGTTCTCAAAACAAAATTATTTCTTATTCAAGTCAAGAATCTGTTGGTCAAAAAAGAGAACAGTTACTTGATTTTTTATGTGAACTTGAAGAACTTGAAGCTCAATTATGGGGAGTTACTTTAAAGGAAATTGAACATGAGGAAGAAAATGTTGTTGAAGATACTAATCACTTTATCTATGTATTAATACATAATTCCGAAGAAAATGTTAAGAAAGTTCTTGAGAAAAAAGGGTTTTCTGAATTTAAAAAACATGTACTTGAACTTAGACAATCACTTGCTGTTTTGATTAAAAAAGTTAGAAAAAGAAGACTGTTGACACATTACATTTCAGAATTTACGATTGTTTTATCTGATCCTTCAATTTTTGATAAACTGGAAAAGATTTTTCTTCTTGAAAAACAGCTGTATGATGTTTTGAGACATCAAGAAGATGACTTTGAAATCTTTATTAATGAAATAAAGAAAATGAAAATTGAAGAAAAAGATCAAAAAAAAGATTTACTTCTTGAAAAACTAAAAGATATAAGAGCTATTCTTTCAGGACATCTTGATCACCATGATCTTTGGGAAGACGAGAGACAAGGATATTCAAATACATCTAATATTATCTATTCACTAAAGAAAGTTGTTAATGAACTTTAGTGCATATCTTTAAACTCAGAATAAGCTTCCATTGCACAAAGTTTCTGACTTTCATTAAAAGTTATTTTTTGTATAATTCCTCTTAAATAAGCTGGATAGGTGCCCACATTTAATTCTTGAATAATGTCAATTCCATTAATATTTGCATTTGAAATTAAATTTGTTAAATCTACAAAGGTTTTTGTATATCCTTCTTCAGAAAACAACCTTTCTTCAAGTAGTCTTTTTAGATAAATTGGAGATAATTCACATTCTACTCTTCCTTGAGAGGAATTAAATACTCCTTTTCCAAAACCTTGATTTTCATATGAAACCATTTTATAGAAAATCACCTAGTTTCTTTTGTTTTCTTTTTTCTGAAAATACTTTTGAATCTTCAAAATATCTGTAGTGTTCTGAAAAATTCTCCATTATGTATGTTCTAAGCTCTTCAAGTTTTGTAGTTCTGAATTTCCCTTTTTTCATAGCTTCTCTGATACTCTCTCTTACAAATACAACTCCAAGCGGAATATCATAATTTTTTATTATCCTAATTGAAATAAATGAAGCTTGTCTTTTTCTTGAAGTTAGCTGCTCAAAAATCCCAATCTTTGTTGCAAAAAACCCTCCTGCTGTTTCAGGTTCTTCTTTGTTTAATTTATTATCATTTCCAACATAATCTTTTTCAACTGTATTGTCAAATTGTTCAATTACTTCTCCTGAAAATGTGTCTGGAATTAGAATAATTACAAATGAGTTTCCTTTATCCTCATAAGTATATAATTCATAATAATCTAATGGCCTGAACTGAATTATTTTTTTGTGAAGATATTTCTCAATTGTTTGATCATAAGCTGTGATTGCCCAACGTGTTGGGACTAATTTTTTGTTTAACTCTACTCCGAAACTTCCAAGAGCTAGCAAGTTAATTATTTGATGTTCGTTAATCCCTCTTTCGTAAAGTGTAATAATTGCTTCTCTTGATTTAATTTCGCCATTTGTAAATTTCTCTACTATCTTTTCCGTTGGTGTGTTCTCAAGAGCTTCAAGTGATTCTAGAGGGTTTTTTGATCCTACAACTCCACTTACTTTATTTACTAAAACTTTGTTGAAGGTTAGTTCTTTTTCGAATTGTGTGTTTACTTGTATATCTTTTTTTGATTTGTAGACGTCTCTTATTTCTTCAAGAATTTTATTATCAACTTTCTTTGCGTAACTATGATCTGTTGAGCCTAAAATGTTCTTTGCTTTAATTGGAATTATTTCCTTGTAATCCTTTTTTACAATATCTGAGGTGTTTCTATATGAAGAATTTTTATCTTCGTTTGAAATGTTATGAGTTGCTAAATAAGGGTATCCTTTTTCACCAACAATTGGAGCTGAACCGTAACCTTCAATTTCTTTTGTTGGTTTGAGTTTTTGCTGATATTTTTTTATTTCCTTGTAGAAGTCTAATTTAGTTTTATTTAGGAAATCTTTCTTATTTGACATAGCGTTTTTAGAACTTGATTATTTATATATTTTTGTTGTTTCAACTTGAGTTGAAATTATAGATTTCTTTATAAATTATTGATTTCTTTTAGTTTTATGACTAAAGATAAACTACTACTTTTGTCTCTTGATGAAGATGAGTCTCAAGAGGTGGCTCAAGCTGTTACAAATAAGACTTCCCGTAAAATTTTATCATTTTTAGCTGAAAAAGATTCGGCGACTTTAAGTGTAATTTCAAAAGAACTTAATTTAGCGATTTCAACTGTTCAATACCATATTGACGGACTTCAAAAAGCTGGAATTGTAGAATGGGATAAATATCATTATTCTTCAAAAGGAAAAGAAGTTAAACATTACAAACTTGTGAACCAGTTTATTGTTATAGCTCCGAAAAAGAAAAAAGAAGGTTTAATGGAAGCACTTAAAGGAATTTTTCCTGCTTTTATTTTGTCTATTGGAGTTACTGCTTTGATATATTTTAAAGATATTTTTTATACAGTTAAGGAAGAAAGTTCAACTATGATGTATGAATCTGCTGCTGATTCACGTATGATGGCATTAGCTGTAGAGGAAACTCCTAAAGCTGCTAATTATTCTCAATTTGATTTAATTTCTTTTTTTATTGGAACTCTATTTGCACTTCTAATTGTTGTAGTTACAATAATTATTAGACTAAGAAAATAAATTGAAACTAATAACTTCAACTACTTTTGAAGTTAAGATTAGGTATATAAATAGGATTAACTTTAACTAGTCTATGAAGAAAAACATTATATTAATGGTGCTTCTTGCAATTGGTTTTTTATTTGCAGGTTGTGTTCAAGTTCCTGAGAGTACTATAAATCAAAATGAATTTGAAAGTGGTTATCTAACAGGAGTTCAAAAGTTTGAAACAAAAGAAGAGTTAACTAATTATCTTAAAGAAAAACAACTTGAATCTATCTCGTATAATTATTTTGGGTCAAATATTAGATCTTTATCATCTTCAGATGATTTTGCTGTATCTGAGAGTGCTGCAGTAAGTTTTGATTCCAAAACTTCTTCTTCTCCCGAAGAAGGTGCTACTTCTAGCGCTGATTATTCAGAAACCAATGTTCAGGTCGAAGGAGTTG
>JBFKKL010000020.1:0-8682 GCA_041631255.1 Candidatus Woesearchaeota archaeon
TTTTCTTTAAGTTTTCGCTTAGCTCTAGCAGAGAAATTTTCTTGTAATTCAGGATATAGTGCAGCTGAATCATGATTCCCCATAATTCCAACATCAAAATTTTTAACAACTGAGATTACTTCTTGAGGATTATCTCCATAACCAACAACATCACCTAAACAAACTTTGTATGTCGTAGGTAATGCAAGAGATAACGCTTTTTCTAGTGATTCAATATCTGAGTGGATATCAGTATAAATAGCAAAAGATTCTCTATCAATAGCAACATTAGGAAGGTTCATTTATATCTAATTTATTTAATTGAGTTTTATTTATAAAGCTAACCTTTGTTACTACTTAGTAAAACAACATACAAAAAATCCTTGAGTTTTTGATTCATAAGGCATAAACCTTAACTGATTACTACCTCCTTTAACTGATTTTACACTAAAAGGGAACTCAATATTAATCTTTTTAGTTTTTAGTCCTAAATTTTCAACTGCCCACAAAACATTATCTTCATTCTCTTCAACTTCAAGTGAACAAGTAGAGTAAATCAACTCCCCATTATCAGAAGATAATAATTCAGATGCTCTTTTAAGTATCTTCTTTTGTATTGCAGATTTTTCTAAAATTCCATTAACATCTCTTTTACTAAGCCAACTTCTATCACCAATTAGATTTCCACTACAAGGTGCATCAACTAATATCACATCAAACTTTAAATCAGTTTCAAATTCTTCTCCAAATGATTGAATAACTTCAACACTAGAAAATTCTTGTTTTTGAATATTATTAACTAGTTTCAATAATCTTTTTTTTTCAGGTTCAAGTGCAATAAGTTTGAAATCAATTTTATAAAATTCAAGTAAGTCGCAAAGTTGTGTAGTTTTAGAACCGGGTGAAGAGCACATATCTAAAATTAAAACTTCTCTATCCAAATTCTTCAATCTATTAAAATCAATTGCATTAACAGGAACTTGAGAGACAATATCTTGAACATAAATATCTCCAGTTAAAGAAAGAAGTGATCCTGCTAAAGAGAAAGGAGATTTCAAAATCTCAAACGAATTAGGTAAAAATGTTTTAGAATATTCAACATTATTTTTCTTAAAAAAACTTTCAACATCAGACATAGTTGTTTTAGAAACATTAACTCTTACAAATTGTTTAGAAGAATATTTTTTTTGTGACAAAAGCAATTTTTCAAAACATCCTTTTCCAAAAACTTTATCATAACGAGCTTGAAATTCATTCATAATTTAGAATGTATACTAATCTTTTTAAACTAATCTACTAAAAACAAGTTAATGGAACTATGGGTTATACTTGCATTAACATCAGCAATTTTAGTTGCAGCAAAAGATGTTTTTGCTAAAAAGATTTTTTCTAACAAGGACGTCTCTCCAAGTCAGATCGCCTTTGAAGAATACTTTATAACTTTTTCAATTATGCTTTTGATATTTTTACCAAAAGTAGAATTTCAAAATTTCATAGATTTTATGCCAATTTTTTTTCTTAAAGCTATATCTTTAGGAACAGGCGTTTTCTTATTTCAAACAATGCTCAAAAAGTATGAGATATCAACAGTTTCTCCATTAATTAATCTCTCTCCATTTATACTACTAATTTTATCAACAGTATTTTTATCTGAAACTATATCAGTTATTCAGTGTTTAGGAATCTTAGTCATAATATTGGCAACTTATATGCTAGAAATAACAATTCATCATCACAGTAAAGAAAGACCACATAAACATCATTTTAAAGAGCTTATCAAATCAAATTCATTTCACTTTTTCACAAGTACTTTAATATTATTAACTGCTATGAGTTTTGCAGCAGTTGGAGACAAACTTCTATTCCAAAATGGAGTCACAATTTGGACAAATTTTTACTTCACATCACTTTTAATTATAATTGCAACAGTTTTCTATTACAGGTGGGAAAGAAAACTAATTAAGTCAATTAAGAATATGATAAATGAACCTGAAACATTAATCATAGGTTTTCTAGGATTTTTATCAAGTTTATCAGTAGTTTGGGCAATAGGGATCCCATCATCTAAAATATCTTTAATTGTTCCAATTAGAAGAACTTCAACTTTATTCTCATCAATTTTTGGAGGGATACTCTTTCATGAGAAACATCTTCCTCAAAAAATTCTTGCAACTTTTATTATGTTAATAGGTGTAGTTTTAATCGTAATCTAATCTTGTTGAAATTTCGCTAAATAGAAATCATAATTTGCTCCATTGTGTGTATACCCTGTAATATAAATATTATTATTTAAGTCTAATTCTATATCTACGCCATATGCAGAATTAATAGTTTCGTTCCAAATTTGATTTCCGTTAGTATCGTATTTTGAAAAGTATAAATCAGAATCAACACCATTGTGAACATATCCAGTAATATAAATATTATTTTTTGCATCTAAATCAATTCCAAATCCAACATCTGTACCAGTTCCAGATGCGATTGTTTCATTCCAAAGAATACTCCCATTTGAATCATATTTACCCATATAAATATCATAATCTGCTCCATTATGAGTATATCCTGCAATATAAATATTATTATTTAAATCAAGTTCTATGTCATAAGCTACATCAGTCCCACTTCCCAAGTCATGTGTCATATTCCATATATTATTTCCATTTGAATCATATTTTGTTAAATAGATATCAGCGTCTACTCCATTGTCGAGATATCCAGAAACATATAAATTATTATTTATATCTAGAAATAATCCTACTCCTACATCATGTCCAGTTCCAGAATTAATTGTTTTATTCCAAAGATCATTTCCATTTGAATCATATTTTGTTAAATAGATATCATAATCTGCTCCATTATGAATATATCCAACAATATAAATATTATTACTTGAATCCAATTCTATATCTATGCCAAGATCCTGTCCTGTGCCAAAATCTATTGTTTCATTCCAGACATGATTTCTATTGCTATCGTATTTTGTTAAGTAGAAATCATAATTTGCCCCATTTCTAAGATATCCTGTAATATAAATATTATTACTTGAATCAAGTTCTATGTCCGACCCAAGGTCTCTCCCTCCATTTGAGATAAGAGTTTCATTCCATAATTGATTCCCGTCATTGTCATATTTTGCAAAATAAAGGTTTTCATCTATTCCGTCATGATAATAACCAGATACATAAAGGTTATTAGAGCTATCCAAATATAGGCCAGAACCAATGTCATTTCCATTTTCAGAGTCAATTATATCTGACCATAATAGGGTAGCGCCAGGAGATAGGTTAATAGTATTTTTGGAGTAAAATTTCTTACTAATTACTCCTTTATTTGTAACCAAAGTAATTTCATTTTCACCTGATTTCAATAAAGTAGAACATTCGCCAAGGCCTATGTTATTCATGCTTGTTTGTAAATTTCCAGAAAGTTTTGAACAAGAATAATTATTTATTTTTATTTCGCTATATGTCGCCTCATTATTTCCAGAATTTAAAATGTAAAGTCTATTTTGGATTAAGTTATCGATTTTTATATCTAGTGTAGAATCAGATTCCACGTCTTTTTGTATTCCTGACTGGTAGGTATTTAAAAAACTTTGAAAGCCTATAACTGAAATAACTGCCAAAGTTAGAAGAAGTGATACAGCAACAACAGGACCAATAGCTTTTTTATTCATGTTAAAGCTTAGAAATTAATAAGAATATAAATCTTTGTTATTTTTTAAGTTCAATAGTCTGAGTTGGAAATGCAAATTCAATTCCTGCTTTTTCAAAGCCTTCTTTAATTGCGAAATTAATTCTTTCTTTAACTAAAACTCTCTCAGGCCACGCATCCATTTTCAAACTTTCATAATAGATAACTTGAATGTCAAGTGAATATGCACTAAAGTTATCAAAATAAACATAAAATTTTTCTTTTTTAGTAAGTTCTTCAGCAAGTATGGCTTTTTCAATTATTTTTTTAGCTTCTTTTAATTTTTTAGAAGAAGTATCATAAGTAACACCTATAGTCATTTTAACTTTAACTTTTTGAACTTTATTTATATTTTCAACAATATTATCCGCAAGCATCGCATTTGGAATGGTAAGTAGTGTTCCATCATATGTTCTAAGCTTAGTTGATCTAAGTTTCATCTCTTCTATAAATCCAGTATTACCTTGAAAATTGACTCGTTCCCCTTTACCAAATGTTTTATCAAAAATAAGAGCAATTCCGGCAAAGAAATTTTTTAAAACATCTTGAGCTGCAAGTGCAAATGCTAAACCTCCAACTCCAAGTCCAGCAAGTAAAGCAGAAACATTGTACCCCATATTAGCTAGAATTAATAAAATACCAATTAGAAATAAGGCAATTCTAACAACTGACATTAAAACATCAATTGCAACTTCATTTACTTTTTTCTTACCATTTTCTTGATTTTCTTTCAAATAGTAACCTATAGCTTCAGTCGAGAATTTAATAAGAAAATATACAACAGGTATAATTATTAAAAAATTGAATATTCTTTGTAAAACATTTGAGAAAATTCCATCTGCAAAAAACAGAGAAGCTAAATAAAACATAAAAGCAAAAGCAAACATGGAGATTGGAGGGTTCAAACTTTTAATTAATATGTCATCTAATTTAAACTCAGTTTTTTCAGCCCATCTTTTAAGTACAGTCCCTGTCAGATATATTGAGAATTTAGCAATAGGATGTGTAATAATCAATATTAAGAAAAATGCAATATATCTCCAAATCTCATATCCCAAGATACTAACTGTTGTTATATAATTAATTATTTCAGCTATCATTTTTTCTTTTTAAGTTGTTCTTCAAGTAAATCACCTAAAGATCTACTTGATAAATTTTTTTCTTCTTCTTTCAATGTGAAATTATCAGTTGATGTTTGTAGCGCTCCTTCAACCAAAGTTATTCCTAAAAATCTTTCAATTTTTAAAGCATTAGATACATCAGGTTTAATTTTCCCAGACAAGTAATTTTTCAAAGTTGATTCTTTAATGTTAACTCCCCTAGCTAGATTATGAACATCATACCCTTTCTGAGCAAGTGCCCTAGTTATTCTTTGAGCAAAATCAGGCACAATTTCTTGAATTTCATCTTCTTTTTTTTTATGGTAAAATGTATGATGTTTTTGAGAAGGTGTACTTACTTGCCCGTGTGATAAACACCTATTACAAACATTCATAGATGTACCTGCAACCTTGGCAGGAGTTAACTTAAAAGATTCTTCACCACATAATTCACAAAGAGCCATGATATTAGAAATATTTTCAAATTTATAAAGATTTATTAAGAAAAAGTAATTTTCTTTTATTATGAGTTCACAAAAAATTGTTTTAATGGAATTTGAGGGTAATCCAAATATTGGCCTTCATATGGTTGCAAATGATAAAGTATGTCTTTTAGGAAAAAGAATTCCCGATAAATATACAAAGCAAGTTGAAGAAACAATCCAAGTTCCAGTTGAAAAGATTTCAATTTTAGGAACAGATTTGGTAGGAGTCTTTTTAAGTATGAATAATGAGTTTTTAATAACTCCTGATTTGCCTGATGAAGAGTTAAAGGTTTTACAAGATTTATGTGAAAAATATGATTTAAAATTAATTACGCTAGACCATACCATAAATACTTTTGGAAATGCAATATGTTTATCAGAAGATAGAGTAATTATATATGAAGGTTTAAAGAATTTAAAAACTAAAATAGGAAAGGAAACAAAATTAAAGGTTTCTTTATTTAATCATAAAACTTATTCATATCCAGGATCTGTTATTAGAAGTTTCAAAAAAAAATATTTTATATCTCACGAATTAGATGAAACTCATGTAAAAGATTTTGTTGATGAAATAGGAGGAGTAGGATCAATTAATTCAGGTTCAGCATATATCTCATCAGGTATTATTGGCAATTCAAAAGGATTAATTATAGGTTCATTAAGTTCAACAGTTGAAATTCAAAACGTTGTTGAATGTTTTGATTTCTTATAAGGAAATAACAAATCTTTTTAAACTCTAAATTTAAGAATCTTTCATGATTCCACTTTTAGAGTACGGTTTAGGATTTCTTGTTTATATCGGATTTTGTATGGTTACATTCAAAATATATTCTAAAAAAGAAGGAACAACACAGTGGTTCTATCTATTAATGATTTATATCTACTACACTCTTCTAGCAGCATATGTTATCAGTTTTGTTGATTCAAAATCAGGTTCATTTGTAATATTTATTGAATCTGTAATTTACGCAATAGCAGGAGGGTTTGTACTTTTAGAATATTATAATGGGCCAATCAAAAAAGCAGATGAAGAGCTTTATGGACAAAACGTTTAAAGAAAAATGAAAGAAAATTATTTTGAGATACACAAAAAAACATTCCTAATTAAAGATATGGTATTTATTATCCCTTTAAGATTATTAAGAAAAACTCCTAATGTTGAGTTTTATAATGTTCCTGAAAGAATTATAACGAATTTAAGTGCAATTGATAAAGTTACACATAAAAAAGGAGCAGTAAGTCCTTCAATAAAAGGAAAAACAGATTTAAGGCCATGGTATATGCATCAAAATCAAGAAGATAATTTACTTGTTCACGAAGGAAAAAGAATAGTTGAATTATATGAGAAGAAACATGGCAAGATTGAGAAATTCGAAGTAACATCACATACCATTAAGCACAACGGAAAACTATTATACAAGGGACCTGCAATTTTAGGTTGGCCAAGAAATGTTTTCCACAGAATTAAATCTCCTCAAGGTTCAATTTCAACAAATTATGCCAAACATTACAAAGGTTTTGATATTCATACAAATTTTAATATTTATTCTCTTGATGAAAAAACAGGAAAATGCGAAGTTTTAAGAGAAGGCCACAAAGATCAACCAAAGAGTAAAAAGAAGTAAAACTTTATTAAAGATTAATTTTTTTAAATTCTATGGTTTGGCAAGATATAGTTATAACATTTGCAAATTTAGTCTTTGTTATTTCTCTAGTTCCACAGATTATTTATGGGTATAAAAATAAAAAAGGATACATAAAGTTAGAAACCTCAGTTCCAACATTTTTAGCATTATATTCTATGTCAATTGCATTTTTCACATTAAATTTATTTTATTCCTGTATTGCAGTTTTCATGGGAGGGACTTGTTGGTTAATTCTTGCAATTCAAAGATTTATCTATAAAAAAGCGTAAATGAAATCACCTTCAAAATTAATTAAAAAAAATCCATTTGTTTTAGCACCTATGGACGATGTAACTGATATTGCATTTAGAGAATTATCTGAAGAACTTGGAGCATCTTATTCTACTTGTGAGTTAACATCAGTTGACGCTTTAATTAGGGATAAAGTTCCTAAATCGAGATATCAAAAAGGAAAATTAAAACATAATGCAGTTCAACTTTTCGGATCAAAGCCAGAAATTTTTGTTAAAGCAGCTAGATATGTTGAAGATGAAGCAGATTCAATTGATGTTAACTTTGGATGTCCTTCAGGATGCGTTATGTCAAATGATGCTGGAGCAATGCTTCTAAAAGATCCTAAAAATGTAGGAGAAATTATATCAAAACTTGTGAAAAATATTGACAAACCAGTTACTGCAAAAATTAGATTAGGGTATAAGAAATGCACTTATTTAGATGTAGCTAAAGAAGTTGAAGATGCCGGAGCAGATCTTTTAGCAGTTCATGGGAGAACAGCAGAGCAAAAATATACTGGTTTAGCTAATTGGAATTCAATAGAAGAAATTTATGAAAATATTAGTATTCCTCTTGTAGGGAACGGAGACATAAAAGATCCAATTCAAATAGATGAATATTTAGGAACACATTCAGACGCTTTAATGATAGGAAGAGCAGCAATAGGGAATCCAAAAATATTTGAAGAGTTCAATTACTATAAAAAACATAAAAAGAAGTTAGAGTTTGACAAAAAAATTATCCAAAAAGAACTGTTTCAAAAATATTTAGACAAGTTATCAAAGTACGATGTTTACAGAGTAGATCAAAGAATTCTAAGACAATCTATGTATTTCTTTAAAGGGATTGAAGGAGCTAAACAATTAAGAGTAAACATTATGAAAGTAAAGAGCGCTAAAGAAGCAATAAAACTAGTTGAGAACTTTTAGATTTAAACCAACTCTTAAACTTCCACTTCTAAACCTTAATGCTTCAGTAATTTCATCTCTAAGATAAGATTCCCACTCTTGAGCTGAAATTTCTTCTAAATTTGATAAAATATTTTTTAATCCAGAATTATCTCCGAGAACCCTATAATCAGAAAGAGACATTTGCCCTCTAACAACAGGAAGAATTCTTCTTTCCTTATCTGAACTAAAAAAAGTTAAAATATATACGGGATCTTTTCCAAATGCCCAGTAGTCTTCTTGATTTGAAAAATTTTCAAGATATTTTTCTCTATCTAAATCAGTTTCAATAAGAATTTTTTCATCCCCGTTCCAATTTCTAATCCTCCCCAATTCTTGAAGTGCAAGAGTTTTAACAAAATCTATTTTCCCTGCTAAATAGAGTCCAAGTTCAAGTGAGTTTAAAGCCTCAACATGTCTTTGATACATAGCTTCATTGATTCTTCCTCCAGAATTAAGTAACCTATTGTTGGCTTGACTTCTTTCTTCCTCAGAATGAGTATAGTTGGACATCCCTATAAAACAATAACCAATCTATATAAGTTTTTCTAAAAAAAAA
>JBFKKL010000021.1:0-8666 GCA_041631255.1 Candidatus Woesearchaeota archaeon
AAGTAATACAAAACTGCTGCTGAAATTACATTATCAATTTGACCCCAGATTAAATTTCCTTTAACAGTTAATTTTGGATCTATCATGAATATTTTTTCTTGTTTTTTAGTTGGTTTGGTAAAAGAGAAATAAACTCTTTTTGATTTATAGTCTGTAAGAGGTCTTTCAACTATGTACTTTTTTGTTTTCTTTCCAGTTTTTGGATTGTAAGCTATAAACTCATCTTTTGAATATCTTAAAGCTGCAACTAAATAATGTTCATAATGTTCGTATTTGAAAGGTAAATTTAAAATTCTTTTGATTGCATATGCTGCATGTTCTAAATGTCCATTTTTTGTTTTAATAATCCCATGTCTATCTATGTGAGAAGAGAATAAATATTTTGCAGTATTTTTTTTTGGTTTGACAACTAAATATTCTTTAGTTTTAATAGTTTTATAACCTAATTTTTTAATTTTTTTTTCAAGAAAATCAAGAAAAGGTTTTTCAAAACACACAACTGATGGAACACTCAAAAATTCTCTAGTTATAGTCAAAATTTCCTTGGTTTCTCCCATAAGAAATTCTTAAAATTAGAGTTTATAATACTTTTGTCATCTAACTATATGTTTAGTTTGAGAAATGCCTGAGTCAGTTATTATAATTACTTCAACACTCTCTTTTTGTGTGACGTTACACCCTCCCAAATCAATTTTTGTCACTATCTGTGGGCCTAAAATATCAGATCCTGATAAGTTACATTGGTTACCGCCAATTTTAATCTGGTTAATAATTGTATAGCTTATTGATGGATTTTTTATAAAAAGAGAAGTTCCATCAGTAGTTTTCTCCAAGAATGTCACTTGTAAATTTTTATCAACTGAGTTTTTATTTTCAACCTTATTTTCAAGTTCAGAATTATAATTACTAAACCAACTTTGAAATGTAACTACTGAAGCAACTCCGACAGCTAATAAAAGAGTAACAGCAATAACTGGGCCAATTCCTTTTTTGTTTAATTTTCTTTTAGGAACTAAGAATGATCCAAAAACTATGCACAATGAAATTAAGAAACTTATGAGACTAAATCCGGAGGCATTAAAACTATTTACTTTGTTAGCATAACTATAAACTTCTCTTTCTCCAACTGAAGTTAGGCTTCCAGATTCATTCATAAATGCCTCAAATGTAAAGCTTGAAGTTAAATTAAATGAATATGTATATGAACAGTGTCCATTATTATAATTCATAGAATAATTATCTCCATCAATTGTCACAAAACAATTGTCCACAGCAGTCCCACCATCAGTCACATTTATAGTTATACTAGTCAAATTAAGTTTTCTATAAACTTTAGGAGGAGTTGGTTCAACATATGAGAAAGAAGCAACAAATCCGCTGCTAAAAGTAACTCTTCTAGTATCACTTGTTCCATCACCTATTCCAGATTCTGAACTTGAAACTGTAACATTATAATAATAAGTTCCATCAGTGATTCCCGATTTATTGATATAACAAGTATCATTAGTTGGGACTGTCATACTCTCTGAATTGGAATTCCAAGTTAAAGTACAGCTAGAGATATTATAATTTGCTGAAATATTGATTATGAGCCAAGTTTTATCGCCAATAATTGTATTATTATTTGGAGTAGGGTTTATAAATGTGGGAGTAACTGAAGGAGAAGTTCCCAAGTTTTCAAGAGGAGCAGTATCATAAACATTATTGGCAACATTAACCGTGTAATTTGAAGGATTCAAACAAACGTCATAATCAAGCCCACCAAGAGTTCTAGTCTCGCTTGACAGGCAAGTCAAATCAGTCCACAAGTTTCCTATTGAATTATGTGAAAAACTGTTGGTTCCAGTAGTCCAATCGTTATCATAAATTTTAGAAGATGTCCCTAAAACATTCCCGTAAAATTTATTTGAGAATACTCCTGAATTTGTAATATAAATATTATAATTAGTATTTCCAGAAACATTAAGGTCATAAAAATGATTTCCTTCAACTGAATTTCCTTGTTCTTGAAGGTAAATTCCATAAACATTATTTGTTATATTTCCATATCTAATTGTATTCCAATCAACTTGCTCTGACCCATCCCAACTACTTGCCAACATATAAATTCCTCTATTATTTCCTGTTGAAGTAATATGTCTAATTGTATTTCCATTTGATGTCATTGATGTCCCGTAAGCTCGAATATATAATCCATAATCTGAATTTGAATATAAATTTAAATTAGTTAAAGTGTTTGAGTCAGAATCTTCCATATAAATTCCATGGTCTGAGTTTGAGTAAGAGGTTACATTCTCAAAAATATTCGAATCTCCTTCCAGGTTAACTCCACTAACTCCATTATTATTAGCTCTTATATTGCTTATTTCATTACTATTTCCCCTTACATAAAATCCGTACTGGAGATTTGAACTTGAATTTACATTATTAATAGTCCCACTATTAGCTTGCAGATAAACTCCTGTAGAAAAATCATTAAAATTACAATTTTGAATGATATGACCTGACCCACTAGAAACATATATACCATTTGCACTGTCAGTTCCATCTATCATATTCCCATGACAGTTTAATGAAACTGACCCAACAGGCATAGTCATACAATCACCTGCATGATTTGTTATATCTGCTCTTAAATCATATGAAAAACCATACCATCCTAGCGTAAAACAGGAAGTTATATTTGGATTCCAAATCACATTATATTCATTTTGATTTGAATTTGCATATACTCTCTCACCAGTAAAATTATAATCATGAATGTAATTTGGTCCTAGGGTATTTGTAAAATATAATTCATATTGACTATTTCCTTCTGAAACTAATTGTGAAAAATTATTATATCTTACCTCTGCACTTGAACCTCCTTCTAAATATACTCCATATTGGTTTCCTGTAGCTCTCAAATTAATGAATTTATTGTATTGTATTTCATCATTAGAATTCCAATTAGGGCCATCTAAATATAGGCCCCTATTATTTCCTGTGACATTAACATTTGTAAAAACGTTACTATTTGCAGAACTTGCATAACTACGAAGAGTTATTCCATGATTAGAGTTAGAATAAATATTTAAATTTCTTAATGTGTTTGAATCAGTATTATACATATATAAACCATCAGCATTAGAATAAGAAGTAATATTTTCTAAATTGCTTGAATCAGCTCTAAAATTAAACCCTTCTTGTCCATTATTATTTGACCTAATTTCATACAAGTTATGATTATTACCTTGAATCCACAAACCTACTCCTGTATTAGAAGACAGGTTTAAATTACGTAATGTTGACCCTGAGGCAGAAGACTGTCCAAAATATATTCCCCAACTAAAATCAACAATATTGCAGTTTTGAATCGTTACGGAAGAAGCTGTTTGAACATCAATCCCATATCCACTATGTGTTCCAGTTACTGTATGACCTTGACAATCTAAATTAACACTACCTGTGCTAATGGTGAAACAAGTAGCTCCAGGAGAACTTAAATTTTGAGTTAAGGTATAAGTTCCAGCTGAATTTAATGTTTGACAAGAACTAATATTTGCTGAAAAACCAATTCCGAAAAAGAAAGATACCCAAAAGAGTATTATTAAGAATTTTTTAAGCATAATTATTTTTAAGAAAAATTATTTATAAAATTTTATATTTTCAATGAAAAGTTAACTTCTATTAGGATCATCTTTTCTCCAACCTTTTTTTCTATTATCGAACACTTCTTTTGCAATAACTAGAGTTGAAATTAAAACTGCCAGATATAAAATTGAATTCAAATATAATTGCCAGTAAACGTAATCATTTAGAAATTCAATGGTCCTTCTAACTACACTTCCAAATAAGAGACAAGTTGTGAAGACAAGTGAGAGTCTTAAAGAATTTCTTTTTGCAATTGTTGTTTTAACTCCTGAAAAAACTACTAAAAAAAATACTGTTCCAAAGAGCATACCGTAAATAAATAATGGTTCAAGTACAGTCCTCATAGTTGAAAAAGGATATAACAGAAAAGTGTTAATCACAAGGAGCACTACTAATGTGAATGCTAAAATTCTTTTCTTAAATGCGTAGTTACTCATTGTTTCTCATCCTCTCTTTTATTTTCAGAGCTTCTGTCTAGAACTAGCCAATTGAAAAAATCACCATCATCAATTTCATCTCCAGCTATTTCTTTCTTTTTCTTTAGAGTTTTTTCTAACTTTTTATTTACTTTCTTTAATTCTTTATTATTATCTTTCTCATCTCTAAGTTCTCTTCTTAATCTTTCAAGCTCTTCTTCAATTTGTTCTTCAAGCCTCTCTTGCATTCTTTCAAGTTCTTCTTCTCCTTTTTTTGAAAGCATATCACTATCTTCAATTTTTCTAATCTCTTTTTCAACATACTCAAATAGATTCTCTTCTAAAACATCAATTCTCTTGATTATTTCTTTTCTTGTTGCACTCTTAGCAATAATTTCTTTGATTTCTCTAGTAATATGTTCATCAAGTTCTTGATGTAGGTCAAGCATTTCTTTAATTACTTCCCTATTCCTTTCAAGCTCTTCTTTTAACGCTTGAAGTTCTTCTTTATCTACTTTTGAATTCTCAAGTTCTTTGATTTTTGATTCTTTTTCGGATAATTCTTTTTCTAATTTTTTAATTTCTTCTTCAAAGCTTCCTTTAAGTTCAGACCTTAAATCTTTAATTTTATTCTCAGCATTTTCCTTATATTCTTCAAATACTGTTTCAAATTCTTTCTTATCTAATTTTCTTTCATCTAATTCTTGTAATCTTTCTTCAAAGTCATTTGATTGATTATTCTCTAAGTTCTTAATTTGTTCTTGAAGAGCTAAAATATCATCTTGAAGTTCATCAATTCTCTCTCTAGCTGCTTCATCTTCAGAGGTATTCTCAATTTCATCTCTTAGTACGTTCTCTAGTTCTTCAAGTTTAGACTCAAGTTCATCTTTTGATAACTTCCCATCTTCTAAAATTGTATTTTTATCGTTTAAGCTATTGATTTCATCATGCAGTTTCTCAATGTCATCTTTTAATTCATCAATTCTTTTTTGAATTTCTTCATCATCATTTGCTTGAGGTTCAAGTTCTTCTCTTAAAGTATTTTCCAGAGCTTCCAATTTAGATTCAAGTTCTTCTTTTGATATTTTTTCTTCATTTAATAAATCATTCTTCTCTTCAACATTATCAACTCTTTTCCCGAGCTCAATCATATCTTCTTCAATTCTTTCAGAAGTTTCTTTTTGTTCTTGAAGAGCTCCGATTTCGGCTTCTAAATCTTCTAGTTTGTTTTGGATTTCTTCAAGTTTTTCTTCAATTCCTTCACTTGTTTTTTCCTTAATTTTATCATCAATATCTTCTTCTGAAACAATTTCGTCTTGAAGTTTCTCAATATTTTTTTTAATCTCATCAATTGCTTCTCTAATATCAGTCGTATCTTCTGTTTCAACTTCTTTTGATTCTATTTCATCTATCTTGTCTTCAAGATTTTCAATTTGTTTCTGTAAATCTTCAAATCTATCTTCAAGAGCTGAATCCTCTTTAATTTCTCTAACGTCCTCTAATTCTTCTCTTAGTTTTTCAACTTTAATTTCTACTTCTTGAAGGTTTTCTAATAGTTCTTCAGATCTATCTTCAACTTTATTTTCATCAAGAACTTCTTTTGCAAATTCTTCTACATCTTCTTTTGATAATGTTTCTTCTCTTAGGGCATTTAATTCTCCTTCTAGTTTTTCAACTCTATGTTCTAAATCATCTATATCAACATGCTCTTTTCCTTCAATCTCATCTTGAAGTTTCTCAATTTCTTTTTGCATGGACTCAAGTCTGTTCGTTATATCTTCATCTTCATTATTAATTTGTGAGTCGAAATTATCTTCAATTTCTTTTTGCACCATTTGAATTTTTTCTTCTAATTCATCATGTGTAATTCTTGTTTCTTTCAACTCTTCTAAATCTTCTTTGAATGCTTTTTCTACATCAATTACTTCAAGTTTATCTTCAATGGAGTTTACTCTTTCTTCAATATCATTAAGATATGCTGTGTCAGATTCTTCAACTTTTTCTCTTAATTCTTCAAGTTCTTGTTTAATAAATTCTAAGTCTTCTTCAATATGTTCTCTTTCTAATTTTTTCTCTTTTAATTCTTTAATCATATCAGAGAAGGAGTTAGCTAAATTTTTCTTCAAATCAAATAGTTTTTTGTCAAATTCTTCAGAATCAACAAACCTACCTTCAAATGATTCTTGAACATCCTGAATTCTTCCTTCTAAAACTTCTCGAGATAAATTCTCTTCTTTTAATTCTTCTAATTTGTTTGCAAATTCTTCTCTTAGATCATCTGCTAAATCATCGTTTTTAGCATCAACTTCAAAACCTTGGATGTATGAGTTTCTAATATCTTCAACTTCTTGTCTTAAAATTGATACATCGCTTTCTTCTTTTATAATTTCAACTTCTTTTAGAATTGTAGTTGTTTGTTCTTCTAGAAGAACTAAGTTCTTTTCAAAATTATTATCTATCTTAGAAATTTCATCTCTTAGTTCCTTTCTTGCTTTTGAATTAAATTCTTGTTCTTTATCAATTTGGCTTTGTAATCTTTGAACAACTTGTTCTCTTTTTTTATCTTGAGTTTTTGAAAATTCTTCAAGAGATTTTTTGAATTCTTGAGAATAAATTTGTTTTTGCATAGCTTTAAGCTCATCAAGATTTCCGTAAAGACTTAAACTTAATTCTTGTACTTGCTTATGTAATTCTGATAAATCTGAGAATAAATTTTTTAGGTGAACTGAGTTTTCTTTATTTTGATCTTCATTAATTCTTGCAGTTGAGTCAATTTCAATTATTTTTTCTTGAACTTCAGCTAAATTAATAGCTAATTTTTCAGCTAATCTTTTAACTTGGGCAATATCATCACTTGCTTTTTGAGATAATTGAGGAATTTCTCTTGAGAGCATTGTTGCATCTTTGTTTACTGCATTAACATCTCCTCTAAGAGACATAACGTCTTTTTTTACCTTTCTAAAAGCTCTATGTGCCCTATCATCAATATCAATTGCAAGTTTGTCAACCATTCTAACTTTTAAGTAACATCAGTTATTTATAAATTCATCGTTTTTGAGTAGTGAAAAATCTCAGTTAATATTTATAAAGATTAAAAGTTGAAACTATTTATGTTTTTTTCAAAGAGAGCTGTTCATCCTGTTGTTGCGGTTGCTTTACTTTTAGTTGTTGCTATTGTTACAGTTATTGGATTTCAAGCTTGGTATAATAATTATCAATCTGGACTTCAGAATAATGCTGAATCTCAAGGGACAAGTAACATACAAACTAAAATTGATGATGTTATAGGTTCTGACTTATATTTTAATAATGGATTTGATGAAAATTTGACTATAACTGATATTAAAGTTAATGGAACTTCATGTTCAATAAATGGAAGTTATGCTTCTGGTTTGATTACAATAAATATTAGTAGTTGTTCAGTGAATTTAACTGGGGCTATAGAAATAGTTGTGTTTACTGATAAAGGAGTTTTTACTAAAAAAGAGTTTTTTAAAAATAGTGTGAGTTTGAGCGGAGGTTCAGGTGGGGCTCAAAGTAGTTTACCTGCAGGATTTTTTATTGCAACATGGAACACAAGTGCTATAAGTTCAGGAAGTTCTAATAGTACATCTATTGCTTTACCACTTGAACCATCTGGGACATATAACTTTACTGTTTACTGGGGTGATGGGAGTTCTGATAATATAACTTCTTGGAATCAAGCAGTGGTTAACCATACATATGCAAGTGAAGGTGTGTATTCAGTTAATATAACTGGAGAGATTGTAGGTTTTAGATTTAATAATGGAGGAGACAAATTAAAAATTTTAGATATTAAACAATGGGGACCTTTAAGACTGGGAAACGGTGGTTATTATTTTAGAGGGTGTACGAATTTAGATTCTTCAGCAAGTGATGCATTGAATTTGACTGGAACAATTTATTTGAATTCTACATTTGAAAATGCTGATAGTTTTAATGGAGATATAAATAACTGGAATGTGAGTTCTGTAACCTCCATGAACTCTATGTTTTATAATGCAGACGCTTTTAATAGAGATTTAAGTAACTGGGATACAAGTTTAGTTACAGATATGGCGTGGATGTTTGGAGAGACACAGATTTTCAATGGAAACATAAATAGTTGGGATGTAAGTTCTGTTATAACAACTGAAGGGATGTTTTATTATGCAGACGCTTTTAATAGTTCTTTAAATTCTTGGAATTTTACAGTTATTGATATAATGACTTCAATGTTTGAGAATGCTTACTCATTTAATCAACCTTTGGACAATTGGGACGTTAGTACTGCAACTGTAATAAAATCAATGTTTTCAGAGGCAACTTCATTTAATCAATCTCTTAACTCTTGGGATATAAGTTCGGTAAACGATATTAGTTATATGTTCTGGAGAAATTATGATCTTAATCAAGATTTTAGCAATTGGAATACTAGTTCTGTAACAACAATGGATGCTACTTTTCAAGATGCTACATCATTTAATGGAAATGTAACTAATTGGGATTTGCATAATGTTACAAGGATTATTAGTATGTTTGATGGTGCAAGTAGCTTCAACCAGGATATAAGTGCTTGGAATACTAGTAAAGTTATAAAAATGAATAGTGTATTTA
>JBFKKL010000022.1:0-8652 GCA_041631255.1 Candidatus Woesearchaeota archaeon
ATCGAAATTAACTCATCACAAAAAAACCAGAGGCCCGAAGAAATACTAGAAATGTATTTTGCAAGCGTTTGTTGCTCAATTAACAAATTAAATCAAGAACATAAGAATTCAACTAATAACGACATTTTAATTAAAAAAGTTATAAGCCATATAAAATACGTAAATTTTGTCACAAAACAATTTGAAATAAAAGAAAATCAATTACATTATATCTATGAGCTAATTTGTTCTGCTCTTGATACACTTGATTTTGTTGATAAAAATGCAGCAAATTACATCAAAGATTTATTACATACATATTTTCCTAAAGCAACATTTCAATTTCAACACTCATATTGCAACAGCGAAATAGAAGAATTCATTCAAGGCGTTGTCAAAGTAAATCTCTCAAACTCACCACAAGTATACCTAAAAGAAAAAATAGACCAGAAAATATTCAAAAAAAATTGCAAATTCATAAAACTAATGCCTGAAAACTTCTCCGAAATTATAATTAATAAACCACTAATCCAAAATTCTTTCCCAAAAAACTATGATGAAGTTGTAAAAAAGTTAGAAATGGCAAAAGGAAAAGAAGATTTTATAACTCTGGGGAAAAACAAAATCAATATTAAAAAAGAATTCTTTACACAAAAAACATACTATCCAAATCACAGATTAATTTCAGACAACAGTTATTTTCTAGCAGTAGAAGAAAAAGGAATAACTAAAAAACCTGAATCTTTTCCAATAACATAAGAATCTTTAAACTCCGCTTCAACCCTTTTAAGAAAAGAAGCTAAATGTTTATGAGATAAGACATTATCACAAACCATCATCCCTTTCTCAGATATCAATCCCTTCTCCAATATCAAATCTAAAAGTTCAGAATATCTCCTTTGGGCTGCATCCAAGAAAATAAAATCAAATTTTTCAAAATTTTTTTCACTTAAAATCTCAAAAACTTCTCCCACCAAACACTCAATATTATTCAAATTACAATCTACAAAAGAAGATTTAGCCAGATCTGACCTTCCTTCATCAATATCAATGGTAACGATTTTCGAATCAGAAAAAATAGACTTTGCAATCCATAATGTAGAAAAACCATTTGAAGTTCCAATCTCTAAAACCCTTTTTGGTTTCTGCTCAGAAACTAATCTACTCAGAATTTCTCCCAAATCCCAAGATATATTCCAAAATTTGCCTAAAGCTTTTTGCTCTTCAAGAAATTTTAACTTATTAAGAATTAAATTTGACATAAAACTAAAAAATTTATGATGTATTTCTTAGTTTTCGCTTTCTAGCTCTCATAATCTTCTTTTGCCACTTCCATCTCATCTGGCCTTTCTTTTTCCATCTACGTGAACTTCTTTTCATTGTCTATATAAACGAAATCAAAACCGTTTTTTAAATCTTTCCGTAACAGACACTTCGTTGTAATCATCAAAATTTATAAAAAAGAAAGATAAAAACAAACTATGAACTCAAAAAAAGGGGCAGCATCAATAGACATGATCTTAATTCTCCTCATTATTTCCCTTATCCTAATTTCATTTTTAATTGTATTATTTCAATATAAAGGCTTTAGTATAGATGATAAAAAACTAGAAACACAAGTTATAATTCACAAACTTATAGCAAATAAATGTTTCTCCGAAAATTATGCAACAATTCATATGGACAATTTCAATCAAAATTCAATTGATAAATGCCTAGGAGAGCTTGATGAAAACACATTTATTAGAGTTAAGCTTAAAGAAGATACAAATACTTACTTCTATAAGAATAAAGAAAATGAATTTTTACAGAAAAGAAACTTCTGTAATGAAAACATAAAGAGTAATCTCCTATGCACTTCACTATTTTATCCAGTAACAATTATCGAAAATAATGCCATAAAAACGGACATAATTAGTATTCAAATTATCGTTTAAATTCTTCACTGTAAAGTAGCTTGTACAAGTAAGTACTAAGAAATAATAATAGAAAGATTTATATAACCTCAAAATTGCTGAATTACCATTAAACAACAGTTAAGATTTTTCCTTGTGAAATAATACTCAATTGTTGGCGTTATTGTTAAGTTACAAAACAATAACAACGTTTATAAATATAAAACAATTCAGAAATATAAGATAAAAATGATCGTGAAAGAAGAGTTTCTAAACATGCTAAGGCAATACTTCAGCCTTAATCTCTATGAAGTGAAAATCTGGACTGCACTACTATCAAGAAAAGTAGCAACTGCAGGAGAACTAAGTGATTTGGCAGTTGTCCCACGTTCCAGAACATATGATGTTTTAGAGTCCTTAGAAAAGAAAGGATTTGTTATGGTTAAATTAGGTAAACCAATTAAGTACATTGCTATTTCTCCAAAAGACGTAATTGACAGAGTTAAAAAGAGAGTTGCTGAAAAATCAGAAGAAAAAATTGATAAACTTGAAGCCTTAAGAGACAGTGACGTTCTTAAAGACCTTGAACAATTACACGAACAGGGAATCCAACTTGTTGAACCTAGTGATCTAAGCGGAGCGCTTAAAGGAAGATACAATTTATATAATCACCTTGAAGCTATGGTTAAAAGTGCAGAAAGTGAAGTAATCATCATGACAACTTCAACAGGATTTTTAAGAAAGGTTGAAGCACTTAAAGGAGTTTTTGAAGAACTTCAAGATAGAGGAGTATCAATTAAAATTGCATGTCCAAAAACAGAAAAGACACAAAACTTAGCTAAAGACCTTAAATCTATGGCAGAAGTTAGATTCACAGATGAAATCGAAGCAAGATTCTGTGTAATTGACGGAGAAGAAGTTCTCTTCATGACACTTCACGATAAAGATATTTACCCTGCATATGATATTGGAGTTTGGGTAAACACACCATTCTTTGCTCAAGCACTTCAACAACTATTCGATGTTGCTTGGAAAGATATGAAAAAAGCTTAAATTTTATTTTAAGTTAAACACTTTTACTTTATTCTATAAATTCAATAATTAATGAAAATACTAATTTTAGAAGGAATTGCAACTAGTGGAAAAACTACAATTGAAAACCTATTTGAAAAATATTTTGTAAAAAATAACATTACCTATAAAATTATAGACGAAATTGAAACTTTAATGCCACAAATTGAGAACAAAGATAAGAACATAGCAATTGAGATGTTAAAAAGAATTTTCTCAAAATACACAATAGAAACAGTAGACTATTTAATTTTTGACAGACTACACCTAACACATACATTTAGAACAAACTCAGAAATCAAAGATTTCAGAGAAATTGAAGAAAAGTTAAAAGAATTCAACTCCAAGATAATATTCTTAAAAATAAAAGAAGAAGTAATTAAGAAAAGAATTTTTAATGCAATGGAACATAGAAATGAAAAATGGATTCAAGGAGTTAGATCAAAAGGCAGTGATAAAGAAATCGTTGAATACTATATAAATCAACAAAGAAAACTCATTAAACACTTGGAAAAAACCAAATTAGAATATAAAACATTCAATACTACAAATTCAGACTTTAAAAAAATATTTAGAAAAATAAGCAAATTTATTTCTTCTTAGATTCTTCTTGTTTCTTCATATTCATATGAATATGAGCTCTCAGATTCCTAATTTCTGCTTGATGTTTTAAAATATGTGCACTCATATCATTTAAAATACCATTTAAATCATTAGCATCAAAAGTAATCTCACGAGGCTCTTCAATATCAACTGAAGATGGAGTATAATCTACAATAAACTCTAATATTGAACCTGCTTCTTTAAATGAAATTAAAATATCCAGAAAACCTGAATATAAAGTTGTTTCTTCATCTAGTTCAGGTTCAACAACTTCCGATTCAACAACTTTATATCTTGAATCTTTTCCAATATTTTTCTCAACCACATTCAAAGCTTCCAAAACTTTCTCTTGAGGTTTACCTGCAATTTGTATAATAAATCTTGCTTGAATTGTTACCATATAATTAGAATAAAAAAGAAGTATTTAAAAATATGCCTTATCTAAAATGGCATCCATTCAGGAAATAAACTTGTAACTGGTTCAAGTAATGGCATCAAAGCAAATATGTAATATGGGGAGAAACCGATTGCAATTGCAACAACTAGTTTGTGCCAGAATTTTTCTTTAAAACCCGTTCCTGAAACACCTTTAATTGCATGTGAAGTTACCATCTTCAAAAGCATAAAAACCATAATAATTATACAAGCAACAAGTGAAATCCCCATTTCATCAACAAACAAAATATTGTGAACCCATTCAGGAACCCCTTCAAAAGCCAGAAGCCAAGGAACATTTGTTGCAACAATAACTCCTACAATACTAAAAAGCATCCCGTGCCACATGTCTCCCAGAAAATCCTTCCCGGACGTCATATTTTCGTCTTCATAAACAAAATATGCTTCAACTATCCCTATTACAAATCCCACAATAAGTGGAAGTATTAAATGAAATGTTATAACTGGTTCTGCCATTTTATTCTTCAATAATCTCCTTTCTTTTTTCGTGAATTCTAATTTCACCAAAATGCTCTTCTTGTTCAACATAAACTTTATCCTGATTATGTAAATGAAGAAGAGGAATAAACTTTTCTAGAACTGCCATCTTATGATTAGCTTCAGAGGAAATATGGCTGAAAAGCACATGTCCACTTTTATTTTCAAATTCTGAAGCAATAATTTGATACAATTCTTCAATAATTGTTTTTAGATCTTTAGGTTTTCTCTCATAAACTGGACCTTTATATTTTACATCAGCATTTTTTAAAAGGAAGTTTTTCCTTCTCCTATTGCTCTGTTCAAATGTTTTTTCAAGTGACTTAATCAAATCAAAAATATTAACTTTTCTTTTACGAGCAAGAGGATTTCTAACTTTTAATTTGTATTCTTGTTTTTTATTTGAAACTTCATCAATACCATCATCAAGTCCACCAAGCATATCCAAACTATCATCAAAATCTGAATCTATATTTTGGACTTCTTCAATTTTTTGCTCAATTCCTCTTATATCTCTTTCAACCAAAACCTCTGCTTTAGTTTTAAGAAGAAAAACAGCTATAGTTAGTAATTTGCCCGAAATATTAAAATCGATTCTAGGAGCTTCTTTCAAAGCTTCAAGATATTTTTTAGTTAAAATGCCAACATCAATATCCCAAGGATCAAGACCCTCCCTATTAATTAGTTCATGTAAGAATCCCTTCCAATCCATCTCATCCCTATTTGTTGCAACACTATAAATTCTATCTTCTGCACGCAAATAGTCCTGATTATTGTCCTCTTCGATAGGATGAGACATATCCTCAAACCTCAAAATTCATTTATAAAGATTTGTTTTTATCTTTTCGGAGACATCAATCATTATAAGTGTCAATTTTAAATACGATTAGATGAACTTCCAGATTTTAAAGAAAATATTTTTCATTTTCCTAATTCTCTTTTCAATAAGCCTATCATTTAGTGTAAATAAAACAACTGAACTGTACTTAGATTCTGGAATTGCATGTCCAAACATAGAAATTTCATTCACAGTATATAATTTAACAGATTGGGAAAATAAAGAAAATATTGAAGAAGATGACGATTTAAATTTCAGTGATATTTCAGGAGCAGATGTTGAAATTTTCAACGGACCGTTTGATTCACCAGATAGACTATTAAAAGAACTAGAAATAGATAGCAATAACCAATTTGTATATACATTCCCAAGAACTGACCAATTTCTAATTAAAATTGTAGCAGGAGGTGCATATTATAACTACGAAGAAACTTTTTTTGTAGATGAATGTAAATTCTTAAATAGTAATAATAATGAAACCGAAGGAGGAGGAGAAACTAATACAAGTGAAGAAGAGGAGATAGTTCTTGAACCAACACCCGAAGATAAAGAATTTTCTTATGAAAATAATATCGTACTAAAACTTGAACAAACAACATTGAATAAAGAAAGTGTTACTGTTTCAATTGAAAATAAATCAAACTACGAAACAATAAATAAAACTCAAGAAATAATTTCAATTAATTCGAAAGAATCATTTAATAGTGCAACTTTAGAATACACAATAACTACTGAAGAAAATGAAGAAATTAAAGTTTATTCCTTAGAATCAAACACTTGGAAAGAAAAAATATTTACACAAGAAATAGACAAAATTAGTATAAGTGTGAAAAACAATGAAACACTCTTAATTGCAAAAGAAAGTTCGACCTCAGTTGTTAAAGAGGAAGCCGTTACTGAACCTTTAACAACAACGACAACTAATAACAACAATAATTCTTCACAAGAAGAAAGTGGATTAAACTTATCAACTATGATTATCATAGTTCTTGTTTCACTTTCAATTCTTTTTGGACTATATGTTCTTTTATCACATAAAAAAGTAAATAAAGAAATCATAGATGTTCCTGAAGAAAAAACGCATAACTCACAAATGAAAGAACAAGTAAAAGCATACGTAAATCAATACAAAGCAAGTTATAATAAAGAACAAATAATTCAAGCACTATTAAATGCTAATGTAGAACAAAGTTTAATTGATGAAGTAATAAGAGAAGAATATAATTAATCAACCATAGATTTAATTTTACTTCTTATTGCTTTATCTTTTGGACTCCAAGCTAAAATATTTTCTAGAACTTCAACAATACTCTCAACAGGAATTACTTTGACAGCCTTCTTAACTTCTTCACTTAAAACTAAGTCTTGCTCATTTGATTTAGGAATAATAACTGTTCTTATCCCACTTTGATAAGCCCCTTCAATCTTTGCTGAAACTCCTCCAATTGGAAGAACTTCTCCCCTAATTGAAAGTGAACCTGTCAAAGCAACATCTTGTCTAATTGGAATTTTCTTTAAAGCTGAAACTATCGCTGTTGCAATAGCAATTGATGCACTATCTCCTTCAACCCCTTCATGAGTTTGAATAAATTGTACATAAATATCTTTCTCTTCTTTTATGTCAATTCCAAAAACTTTCATAACAAGAGCTGAGATATTTTTAATACTCTCTTTAGCAATATCTCCTAATTTTCCTGTTGCAATAATCTCAGATTTCTTTCCACCTGGTACAACTTCAGCTTCAATTGGTAAAACCATGCCCGAATAAGGAGGAGCATGACCAATTACTGCAAGTCCATTAACCTTTCCAATGGCTGAGCCAGTTGTCTTGATTAATGAATATTGTTTTTTAACTTCAATATATCTGCTAATCATTTGCCCTTCAACTGAAAGAACACTCTTAAGTGCTTTCTTTACAGTATCAGAATCAACTAATTTCTTTCCATCTTGAACTGCAATATCACCAGCTGCTCTGATAATTCCTCCAAGTTCTCTAAACCTAGTTGTTAATTTATTACCTTTATCAGCTCTTTTCTTAGCCTCTCCAACTATAAACTCACAAGCTTCAGCAGTAAAATGTGGAATCTTTTTATCATTAGTAACTTCTTGAGCTATAAATTGAATAATTTTAAATCTATTCTCGTCATTATCATCCATATGCTCATTCATATAAACTTCATAACCGTAACCCCTAATTCTTGATCTTAAAGCAGGATGCATATGTTTTAATGTGTCAAGATTTCCTGCTGCAACCATAATAAAATCAGTAGGGACAGGAGTTGTTCTAACCATTGCACCAGCAGACCTTTCTGAACGACCAGTAATAGGCATTTGCTTTTCTTGAATTGCTGTTAAAAGTTCTTGCTGCATTTCAGGTTTTAGTGTTGCAATTTCATCAATAAATAAAACTCCTCCATGTGCTTTGTGAATCATCCCCGGAACAACTCTTTGATGAGCCGGAGTTCCAAGACCTCCACTTTGAAAAGGGTCATGTAAAACGTCCCCTAAAAGAGCTCCCTCATGAGCTCCTGAAGCATCTTCAAAAATCATTTTCTTGTTAGCATTATCAACAATTAATTTAGGCTCTCCTCCCGAATTGTTTCCCATACCAGGCATTCTTTTTGACATAGTAGAAGAAAATACTGCAATCATTATAAGTAAAAACATAATGAATACGTCAGCTATAATCCAAGCCCCATAAACCTCATTTGGAATTTCACCTGTTTTCCATTTCCACCAGTGGTAAAGTGAAATTAAAAAACCTAGAACTATTGCAATTATTAAAATAAAACCTGGTCCTTTTCCAACAGATTTAATTTGACTAACTCTAGATTTCTCAACAATTTTTTCTCCATCTCCTGCCTTAGTAACCTTAATAATAGGATTATTTTCATCCTTAACATTAGGATAAGATAAAACATCAAGTGCATTCTTAGTTGAAAGAATTTCTGCAAGAGCTTTTCCAAGCATAGATTTTCCCGTCCCAGGTTCTCCAAGTAATAGAACATGCCTTCTTTGAGCTGCTGCCTTTTTAATTGTTGCAAGAGCATCTTCCTGTCCAATAACATTATCAATTATCCTACTTGATACTTTAACTTCACTAGTATCCTTAAAATTAAGATATTGAGGAATTTTCTTTGATTTTACTGAAACTTCTTTCTTAGTTTCTTTAACCATAGAAATTTAATATTAAACTACATTTAAAAAGATTCTCTTTAAATTAATCCAACTCAACTTCTTTACTAACATCTAAAGTAATTGGTAATGGTCCACGACTATCACCATACAAATCGGATCTTCTTCGAACATATCTAGAAAAAACATCAAGAGCCC